>JAKITZ010000037.1 GCA_021647805.1 Robiginitomaculum sp. | reverse complement strand
ACAAAAATCAGCATGATCTCTAGGATGACTTTCGATCAATTTGATCAATGCCGCATCAGAGAATAACTCGCTTTCATGCAAATTATGCTGCCATGTAATTGGCTCTACCTTGAACTTTGATGCTTGCTCATTGGAAAAATTAGTTGTGTATATTTGGCTCATTATTCACTCCATCAAACAGAAGTGTAACCGCCAAGTATTTGCAATTTAGTGAAATTACTTGGTTAGCAAATGGTAAAACCTACTCAGTTTCAAGACGTACCAACACATCGCCATCGCCGACCTGTTCACCCTTGGCAAAAGCAATCGCCGCCACCAATCCATCACGTGGAGCCTTTAGCGCATGTTCCATTTTCATTGCTTCCATTACCAATAAAACATCACCGGCGGCAACTTCGTCCCCGACTTTACAATGTACCAGCAATATTTTACCCGGCATTGGCGCACTGATTGTGTCCTGTGCGGAGGTTTGTTGCTGATCATCACTAGCATCTGGTTCAAAGACCCCGTAAGCACCACCCGCAACAAACAAAACTTGCTCGCCGGTTTTGGTGGTTATTAACTTAGAGCCTGACAAACCCTTTTCCAACACCACCGGTGCATTATCAACCAGCACAATTTGCACACCATCAATTTCAGTAATGCAGGTATTCAATACATCATCACCAATTTGCAATCTTTTGACAGTTTTGGGATTGCTGTTTAACCGCCAGCCATTTGATCCTTGCCAAGGATCAACACTATTATTTGCTTTGACAATTTCAGCTGCATTATGAACCGCTACAAGTGCAGCAATAGTTTGCACTTGGATGTTTTGATCGCCAAACTCAGTAATATACTTTTCAATAAATCCGGTATTGTGTTCGGCTCGGATAAATTCTTCATTTTGTAATATCTGTCGCAGAAATTGTGCGTTTATCTTCACCGGCCAACTCTGTACCTGCCCCAATACATTGGCTAAATCATTGATAATTTGTTGTCTGTTTTCACGGTGAACAATGATCTTTGCCAACATCGGGTCATAATATTCACTAACTATATCACCGGCCTCATAGCCAGTATCCACACGAACATTATCACCATCAAAACCGTTAAAAATTTCCAGCTTACCTGTGGACGGCAAGAAACCATTACCCGGCTGTTCGGCATAAAGCCGCACCTCCACCGCATGACCGGATAGCTGTATTTCTGATTGCTTGGGCAACACCCCACCAGCGGCCACTTCAAGCTGCAATTTTACCAGATCATAACCGGTAATTGCTTCTGATACCGGATGTTCAACTTGCAATCTGGTATTCATTTCCATGAACCAGAATTTTTCCGGATCCAGCGCACCAGAGCCATCAACAATAAACTCGACAGTGCCCGCATTGACGTAATTTACCGCTTTAGCCGCTTTTACCGCTGCATCACACATGGCTTTGCGCATTGCATCATTCATGCCCGGAGCCGGCGCTTCTTCAACTACTTTTTGATGGCGGCGCTGTACTGAACAATCCCGTTCGAAAAAATGCACGGCATTACCGTGGCTATCGCCAAATACCTGAACTTCGATATGCCGTGGATTGGAAATAAATTTCTCAATCAGCATCTTATCATTACCAAATGCAGAACTGGATTCGCGCCGTGCCGATTGTAATTGTTCGTCAAATTCTTCTGCCGCCTCGACTTTGCGCATGCCGCGGCCACCACCACCGGCCACCGCTTTGATAAGTACCGGGTAACCAATTTTAACAGCCGCATCAGCCAAAACCTGATCATCTTGATCATCACCATGATAACCGGGTGTTACTGGAACGTTAGACTTTTCCATCAGCTTTTTGGCTTGGTCTTTCATCGCCATTTGCCGCATGGAATTTGCGCTTGGACCAACAAAAATTATCCCTGCATCAATACAAGCATCCGCAAATTCAGGATTCTCTGACAAAAAACCATATCCCGGATGAATAGCCTCTGCACCGCTTTGCTTGGCAGCAGCAATGATTTTATCAATATCAAGATAGCTCTTGGCGGCCTCTGATGCACCAATATGCACAGCCTCATCAGCCAAACGCACATGGCGCACATTTGCATCAGCATCGGAATAAACCGCAATGGTACGAATGCCCATTTGCTTGGCAGTATCAATAACCCGACAAGCGATTTCACCTCGGTTAGCGATCAATATTGATTTAAACAATGTGCATTCCTCATATAAGATCGTCAGAGACTATTCCCCGCGATCACGGTATTTATTGGTAATCGGATAACGACGGTCTTTACCAAAGCTTCTTGGCCCCATTTTCACACCCGGCGGTGACTGCCGGCGTTTATATTCTGCCAGATATAACAGGTTTTCAATGCGCCGCACGTCTTCTTTTGAATGGCCTTTGGTCAACAGATCAGCAATATCTGACTCATTTTCAACCAAAGCAAACAGCATTTCATCAAGCACATCATACGGAGGCAAGCTGTCTTCGTCTTTTTGGTCGTCACGCAATTCTGCCGATGGCGGTTTATCAATCACGTTTTGTGGAATTACCTCCACCGCCGGCCCAAGAAGTCCATCTGGGCAATTTGAATTACGCCAGTTCGCCAGCTCGAACACTTGCGTTTTATAGACATCTTTTAAGGCATTAAACCCACCGCACATATCACCATAAAGCGTCGCGTAACCCACTGCCATTTCTGATTTATTACCAGTGGTAAGTAACATGTGCCCAAATTTATTCGACAAAGCCATTAAAATTACTGCCCTAGCTCTGGATTGCAGGTTTTCTTCTGTGGTGTCGGCCGATTGTCCGTCAAATAATGGTTCTAAAGTGGTGGTTAGAGCATCTATAGTTGGAATAATACTGATGGTTTCATACCGGCAACCAAGGGCTTTTACGCTGGCGCTGGCATCGATCAAGCTTTGCTGTGAAGTGTGTTTTGACGGCATCATCACGCACCAAACCCGTTTTGGCCCCAAAGCATCAACAGCCAAAACAGCCGCCAACGCACTATCAATTCCACCGGACAACCCCAAGACGACACCGGGAAATCCGTTTTTATTGACATAATCAGCCAAGCCTAACACCAATGCCCGCCAATTTGCCTCAAGCACATCTGGGAAATTTATTTTCTCGGCATCAGAGCAAACCCAGCCATCACCTTGATTGTTCCACTCGGATACAGAATTTATTGCTTTAAATGCCGGTAATTGCTGCACGACATTTCCTTCTGAATCAGTTGAAAAACTGGCTCCATCAAAAACCAATTCATCTTGCCCGCCGACTTGATTTATAAAAACCATCGGAATATTGGCTTTAGCCTGCCAATGCTGGAAAGTTTTCATTCTGAGCGAATGTATATTCTTGCGATATGGCGAACCGTTAATACAAATCAGCAATTCAGCACCTTGCGCCGCAAGATGGCACGGAACTTCATCAAACCAGATGTCTTCACATATTGGCAGACCAAGCTTTATGCCACGCCACAAAACCGGATCCGGTAATTGCCCTTGGCTAAATACCCGTTTTTCATCAAACACCCGATAGTTCGGCAAATTCACCTTATAACGAACGGCTTGAATTTTTCCTTGATCAAGCAATAAGGCTGCGTTGAACAATTTATCGCTCTCAAGCCAAGGCGAACCAACTATCAAGGCCGCCCCACCATCAGAAGTGTCGCTAGCCAATTCCATGACCTTGTTCATGCTGTCTCGCACCAAAGCCGGCTTTAGCACCAAATCCTCTGGCGGGTATCCCACAACAGACATTTCAGGACAAACCACAAGGTCTGCTTGATGCTGTTTGGCAAACTCACGAGCATGGCGAATTTTGGCAATATTGCCATTTAGATCGCCCATTACCGGATTTAATTGCGCGGTTACTATACGAATGTTCTTGTTCATATAAGTGGGTGTAGCGTAACAGTGATTATGTCGTCAAACAGCAATATTGGCCGCCAGTAATTGTTGATGATCAATTTCTAATGCCAACGCCAATGCGCGCGCGCCATCTATTCCAGAAACTGTAGTTGAGTTACCGTTTAACACTGCATCAACAAAAGCATTATCAGACGCGCCAAGACTATCCATCGCTAGCGGGTCATTGGCAAATTCATGGTTCAGCTCAAACGGCGTATCGTGAATTATACTCTTGTTCAAATAATCCACATGCACTTGCCCGGCATCATAAACAATATCCATTGTACGAACTGGTTGTTCTTGCATCCGCGAAGCAAACAATTCGACCTCAAGACCATTTTGATAACCAAAGCAGACAGTCGCCTCATCAATGCCACCGCTAGGGCCGATCAGTGTTGTTGCATTAGTCCGTATTGGCATCATGCCTACCATGGCAGTTATCATGTCCAGATCATGGATCATTAAATCCAGAGTAACGCTTACATCAATTCCTCTTTCGGAAAATGCACAAACCCGTTTTGCAAATATCTTTTTGGGTGCCTGTTGTATATCGAACAAACCAATAGCCTTTGAGACAAATCGCTCCTGATGACCAACTTGCAATACCAAGTTTTCACTTCGCGCGACAGCAACCATTTCACGCGCAATTTCCAAATCAGTTGCGATCGGCTTTTCAACCAATACATGCAGCCCGTTATTCAAAGCATCTAAACCTTGGCGACCATGGGCAGTGGCCGGACTAGCAATAATAAGCGCATCAGCGACTTCGATTAATTCCTCGCGGGAGCTTACCGCCTTGGCACCACATTCATTGGCAAGTTTTTGCGCCCGTTCTGGATGAACTGGATCGTAAATACCAACGAAGTCTACCTGATCATGGGCAATCATTTTGGCTGCATGATAGCCACCAAATACGCCGGCACCGGTAATTCCAACTCGTAAATTTGTCTTTAACATACTATAAACCTACTGCGCCCAACTTCTTGTGTCAGGTAACCGGCGCAAACACAACAAAACCAACGGTCAATAAATATGACGGTTTCTTTCTGCTTGCGGTTTTTTACAAGTCACGGCATGATCAAGGCAAGAGAGGGGTAAGGTAATATGGATAAGAAAATGCAGAAGATAACAACTTGAAAACAGATAACTTTCAGTCCGGGCCGAATATCAAGGATATGCTAGAAGCCTTTACTGGTTTTGAGATTAAAACTTTGCGGACGATTCGCGACTTGGTGATTGCTCCAACGAAAATTGGCTTGCAAGCACTAAGTGGCGATAAAGAACAATACCTCGGGCAAGTACGTTTATTTGTCCTGCTTATCGGATTGCAATCCTTGTTATTTTCTTTCACTCAGTTTTTTGATAACATCAATGCTCAAATTTTACTTGGCAATAGCGAGGAACTTATTGCCGCATACTCTAATCAATTAGCTCAATCGGGAGAAACCATAGATGATGTAAACAAAGTGATGCAGGAATGGGTGAATTTGTTATTTGCCCCCCTAAATGCCTTGATGGCATTTATAATGGGCGCCTGGTTCAAATTGATTGATCGCCGCTACACTTATTTTGGGCATGTACTACTATTCATCGTCATAGCAAACTCTCTCAGTTTGATCTCAATGCCCTTGATTGCTTTAACTAATTTAGGAGGAAGCGGATTACAGTGGTACACACTGATAAGCTCAGCTTTATTGGCTATTGTAACAAGTATATTTGTCTGGCGATTTTATAAAAAATCAGTCTGGAATGGGGTTTGGAAAATATTCCTTACCTTAATTGTAGGAATTATCACCACTGCAATTATTGGCATGCTAATGCAAATAATCTTAAATATAGTAGCTGCCCAAACCTTTGGCATAGGCCCTATGTCATTTTTATTTCAAAATATCGACCTAATAATATCCGAACCAAAATAGGAAACTCTCTATGACAACTATATCACGTGAAATTCGTTTATCCTCACGCCCAGAAGGCATGCCCGTTGCAGCTAATTTTGAAATGGCCGAAGTAACATTGCCGGACATTAAAGATGGCGAAGTTTTGATAAAAAATACTTGGATGTCAGTTGATCCATATATGCGTGGTCGAATGATTGATCGCAAAAGCTATATCCCGCCATTTCAAGTTGGCGCAGTATTAGAAGGCCACGCAGTTGGCAAAGTCGTCGCCTCTAATAATGATAAATTTGCCGAAGGTGATCTTGTACTTTCGATGTTTGGCTGGCGCGAAGCCTTCATATCCGATGGCGAGGGATTACAAAAACTGGACACCTTTGGTCTGCCGGAACAGGCGTTTTTAGGTGTTGCTGGAATGCCGGGTCTTACCGCTTGGGGTGGTTTGTTACAGATCGGCCAACCCAAAGAGGGCGAAACCGTATTTGTCTCTGGCGCTGCTGGTGCAGTTGGCTCGCTGGTTTGTCAAATTGCCAAGATCAAAGGTTGCACGGTGATTGGTTCTGCCGGATCACAAGAAAAATGCGATTGGCTAAAATCTGTCGGTGTTGACGAAGTAATCAATTACAAGGATCACAAAACCCAAGGCGACTTGATACGGGCATTAAAACAAGCGGCCCCTAAGGGTGTAGACGTATATTTCGAAAATGTCGGTGGTGATCATCTAGTTGCAGCATTAGAGGCAATGAATGTTAATGGCCGGATCGTGGTTTGCGGTATGATCTCTGGTTATAATGACACCGAGCCAACGCCTGGCCCTTGGAATTTATTTAATGTAATTGGCAAAAGCCTACGCATTGAGGGCTTTGTCGTCACCAAGTTTCTTGATCAAACACCACAGTTTACCAAAGACCTTGGCGAGTGGTTCATGGCTGGCAAAATCCAAACTCAAGAAACCGTAGAAGACGGAATTGAGAACGCACCAACTGCTTTCATGAAACTATTTTCCGGCGGCAATAAAGGCAAAATGCTGGTCAAACTCTAACCAATGAGCAACCAAACGGGCGAAGAATTACTGGCCTCATTTAACCAAATGAGCCAAGGCCTGTTACCGGGACATTTAGGCATTGAGTTCACCAAACTCGATGCCGACAATGTAGAGGCGTACTTACAAATAGAAAAACACCACCTAAACCCCAGTGGATTTTTACATGGCGGAACAGTGGTAACATTGGCCGACACCTTGGCTGGTTACGCCACTGTGCTTAATCTGCCCAACGGCTCAACCGGCTTTACGACGATCGAGCTTAAAACCAATTTTTTATCATCAGCCAAACACGGCAAACTGTTTGGCCGCGCAACTCCAATACATATTGGCCGTAGCACCCAAGTTTGGGACGTGCGAATTTGGCGCGAAAAAGATGAAAAAACCATAGCTGAATTTCGCTGCACGCAATTGATTTTGATGCCGAGATAGGCTGAATTATTCAGCAGCAACACTTACATCGCGGTGATGTTTTAACTGCTCGGCAATAAGAAACGCCAACTCCAAAGCCTGCTCGCCATTAAGTCGCGGATCGCAATGGGTATGATAACGCGAGCTTAAATCAGCCTCGGTAATTGCTTGTGCGCCGCCAATACACTCGGTTACATCTTGGCCGGTCATTTCAAAATGCACCCCGCCCGGCCACGCGCCTTCGCCATGTGCCACTTTCATAAAACTGGCAACTTCGCGCAATATAAGATCCACAGGACGGGTTTTATAGCCACCTTGCGCTTTGATGGTGTTGCCGTGCATTGGGTCACAAGACCAAACCACTTTGCGCCCCTCGCCTTCTATTTTTTGGATCAATTTTGGCAGGAACTTCTCGACCTGATCGGCGCCATAACGATTGATCAACATAATCCTGCCCGGCTCATTGTCCGGGCTAAGAATATCTAGCAAACGCATTGCTTCATCAGGGTCAAGTGACGGCCCGCATTTAATGCCGATAGGATTACGAACACCTCGGCAGAACTCAACATGTGCGCCGTCAATTTGTCTGGTTCTATCGCCGATCCACAACAAATGCGCCGAAGTATCATACCAATCACCAGAAGTGCTATCAATGCGTGTCAAAGCCTCTTCATAGCCCAATAACAAGGCTTCATGAGAAGTGTAAAATGGCGTACCGGCCAGTTGCGGTGCAGTTTCCGGAGTAATACCGCAAGCTTCCATAAACTCCATGGCTTCGGAAATTTTATCAGCGATTTGCCGATATCTGGCACCGGCTGGCGAGCGTTTCACAAACCCCAACGTCCATTGATGAACATTGCCCAAATGCGCGTAACCGCCAGCAGCAAATGCCCGCAGCAAATTTAATGTAGCCGCCGATTGTCCATAAGCATGTAACATACGCTTTGGTTTTGGCACTCTGGCTTTTTCGGTGAAATCCATGCCGTTAATTATGTCACCGCGATAGCTGGGCAACGTCTGGCCATCACGGGTTTCAACGGCTGACGAGCGCGGTTTGGCAAATTGTCCGGCGATCCGCCCCAACTTAACCACCGGCTTGCCGCCAGCAAAAGTCAAAACCACCGCCATTTGCATCAGCACCCGAAAGGTATCGCGCACAGCATCGGCGGAAAACTCTTTGAAACTTTCGGCGCAATCGCCGCCTTGCAAAACAAAAGCATTGCCATTAGCAGCAGCCGCAAGTTCGGATTTTAGATTGCGCGCTTCGCCGGCAAACACCAATGGTACCGACCTTCGCAAAGTATCTTCAACCTCAGCCAATGCCGCCGCATCAGGATAGTCTTCCGGAATATGTTTGGCCGGTTTATTGCGCCAGCTATCTGGTTGCCATTTGGTCACGGGCTTGCACCTTTTAAAGTTTAAGACCGGGTTTATAGCGTAACAAACAACAAGCTGAAACCGCAAAGTTTACCTGATCACACAAAACTTCAAACATTTCCGTGACCAAAGCTGCCGAACAGTATCAATCCCACCCAGCACCTATGGCTCAAGTTCACACCACGGGACCTGCATCTTCACGGTAAACCTCGAAATCAATATCCTCTATCGTGGTTTTAGAAAAACCCAAACCGATAGAAAACACGGCACAGAATTGCGCAAACACACTGATTAAAACCGGGTCAAACACCTCAAGAACAAACATATCTGCCATATCAGTCAAAACCAAAATGGTACTTGCTGCGATGCTGGAAATCACCAAAATACTAGCCAGTAATTTCAACTCATGCAGTTGATCTGCGTGTGACTTGTACGGATCATTTTTCCGACCGTGGACACGATGAAGCAAGAGTAAGAAATATCCCAAATTCATTGCACCCAGCCCGAAAAGTGTGATCAGTGTCGCACCTCGCTCGCTTTCACCCATATGCTGTTGTAAAAACCAAGCAGCCATCGCCAAGTATATACCCAATGCCAAAAACAAGTTCAGCGGAGAAACCACGTCCCATAGTTTGCGGGGCTGCAATTCAGCCGATTTTGGCCGACCCGCGTATTCTTGGCGCATTCGACTGAACCATTTGGCTGTCATAATCTCAGCCATAAATAATGGCACAAACTGAATCATGGCATAGGCAAGTACAAAAATCTCATCACCACCCATGGGATCAGGTTGATAACCACTCAACACTGCGGCCAAAAGTATGCCTAGACCCAACCCAGCAATCGCAAAGTTAAGTAATTGCCAGTTACGAACACGAGAAACGCCCTCGCGAGAAGCAAAATAATCAAAGGGAGGCGGATACAACTTGCCATATTTATCAGGTGGGTATTTGCTCAATACTTGGCGAACCCGCTTGGCAAGTTGGCCGGGGAAATATATCGATAACAGGTAAATTTGACTTAAAAATACGATGTAAAACAGGATTAAAACAGACATATCAGGTTCCTTTAGAAATTTGTTGGTTCATAGCATTGCCAAACGCAATACGGATTTCAGAATCAGTTGCCCCGGCATCACGCAGGACAGCAATGGTTTTGGTTAGTCGCTCATGCACCCACGCCGCCAGATCATGCGTGCTGCCAGCCATGGCGTTTTGATGGATAAATGTGCCACGATAACCCTTGCTCTCAATTACCTGATCGCGCTCCAGCATCCGGTAAGCCTTGGCCACGGTTTTCGGGTTTAACGATAAGTCCTGCGCCAATTGGCGAATTGATGGCAAGGCATCACCAGGGTTTAAACTGCCGCCAAGTACGCCTTGTTTAATCTGAGCAGTCAGTTGCGCAAAGGCCGGTTCAGGATTGTCGATGTTAATTGTAACTTGCATTTATCACCACACATTTATGTTCACATAATGTACCATTTGAGGTAAGGGTACAACAGGTGCGATAATTTGTCAAGCACAGCTCAAACCTAAAATGATCACGCACAGCAACGCGCACCAGTCAGGTGTTTTTTTGATCCGATAAGTCTAACTTTAATTGGTGCGTTACTGTAATCGCCGGGCTAATACCTGCATCAACATATTACCGCAATTCGCGCCTTGTTCCACGTAATGATATGGCTCGATCATTTCTAGTTCGATCAATAATGGCTCGTCGGATAACCCCAGTACAATATCGACCCGCGCATAAAGCGGCAGCTCGTCCAATGCTGCTAATGCAGTTTTTGCCAGTTGCATTTCTGGATCTGATGGCTCGTCGCTGTTATCAATGCCGCCATAAATCGACTGTATCCGGTAATCACCGGCTTTCGGAGTTTTGCGAATAGCGTGTGAAAACTCACCATCATAAAACAACATTGATAACTCGCCATGGCTTTGAATACTTGGTAAAAATGGCTGCAAAAGCGCCGCTGCTTCGGGCAGTTCATCAGTAGGCGGCATTGGTTGATCTTTACCAAGCAAAACTTGCCGCCACGCGCCGGCGCCGACTTTTGGCTTTATCACCAGCTTGTCAGTGTCAAACTGCTCAAAGGCCGTCGCGACATTTGCTGCCGTTACCAAATCCACCGATATTGTCGGAATTGTCGGCACGCCTTTGACTGCCAAATCCAGCAAATATTGCTTGTCGGAATTAGCCGTTAAAATTTCTAGTGAATTAAGTAATAAAGTCTGACTGTCGATTTGTTGCATTACCGAAAAAAACAATTCGCGCTTTTGTACATAATCCCAAGTAGTACCAACCAATACCGCATCGAACTGGCTCCAATTTATATCGGGAGCGTCCCAGACAACTTCCACCAGTTCTATGTTTCTGGTTTTTGCTGCGTCATGAAACAATCCAAATTCCAGATCATGTTCATAACTGTCTTCGCGTTTATTGGCTCCATCAACCACCATGTTGGAACTGGTCAGAAAGGCTACTGTTCTTTGGGTCATTAGCCTTGAAACTTTTCGCGCATCAGTACCAGTTCCTCGGCTGCTGTCGGATGCACAGCGCAAGTTTGATCCCATTGGTCTTTGGTCAAACCGGCTTTTACCGCCACCGCTGCCACTTGGATAATTTCCGGCGCGGCATCGCTTACCAAATGCACGCCAATCACTACATTATCGCTGGCTCTGACCACCAATTTCATCAAGTATTTTTCCTTGGCACCGGACAAAACATGACGCATCGGTCGAAATATGTCCTTATAGATATCTATTTCACCAAACTCTTTTCGCGCATCCTCCTCCGACAGACCAACCGATGCCGCAGGCGGTGATGTAAACACCGCACTGGCCACGTGTTGGTGATCAAATGAATGGCGAACATTGCCAAATTCAGTATCGGCAAATGCCGCGCCCTCGCGAATTGCCACCGGTGTAAGGTTGATCCGATCGGTAACATCGCCCAAAGCAAATACACCACTGGCGCTGGTTTGGCCGAACTCATCAACCTTGATCGCTCCAGAACGGCTAACCTCAATTCCAGCCATGTCCAGCCCCAGTCCGCCCACTGCCGGTATCCTCCCAATAGCCATCATCACCTGATCAACAAGCATCTGCTCGTCATTATCCAGATCAACGCTTAACTGCTCGCCCTGTTTACTAACTGCACTGATACTGGCATTGGTAATTACCTTAATACCATGATTGATTAGTTCTTGATGGATGTGGGTTCGCAGATCATCATCAAACCCACGCAACACTGTATCACGACGATAAATCAGCGATGTTTCCACCCCAAGACCAGCGAATATAGAAGCAAACTCACAGGCAATATAACCACCACCGGCAATCAAAAATTTCTTTGGCAACTTCTCAAGATGAAAGACTTCATTTGAAGAAATAGTCAGTTCTTCGCCGACAAACCCAAGCAATCGCGGTGTGCCACCAGTAGCAATCAAGATTTTCTTGGCGGCAATAACTCGCCCGGACTTGACCAATTTCACCCGGCCTTCACCTAACAGCTCTGCTCTTTCTTCGAATACTTCAACGCCGGCTTTGCCAAGATTGCGACGGTAAATACCAGACAAACGCCCAATTTCAGCGTCTTTGGCGGCGATTAGTTTTGACCAGTCAAACCGTAAATTATCAGCGCTCCAGCCATAACCTTTGGCCTCTTCAAAACCGGTGCCGTATTGACTGGCATACACCAGTAATTTTTTTGGAACACAGCCGCGAATTACGCAAGTTCCACCAATGCGATATTCTTCGGCAATACCGACTTTGGCACCAAACTGAGCCGACATCCGCGCCGCACGCACTCCGCCGGAACCGGCACCAATAACAAATAAATCAAACTCTAATTCGGATACTGATTCAGACATAAACTTCAAAGCTCCAATATGTCAGCACCCTCTTCGGTGCCAACGATTACAATTCGCGCCAGATCAATAAACAATCCATGTTCGACCACCCCCGGTATCGCCGACAGACGAGCAGCAATTTGCCGAACTCGGGGCAAAACAGAGCAGGCACAATCAAAGATATAGTTACCGCCATCAGTAACAAAAGGATGACGGCCATTTTTTTTCATTCTTTGGACAATTTGCGGGTCTTCACTTCCCGCAGCCACCAAAGCGTCAAATATCTTCTTGGCCGTAATAGTAAAACCAAACTGATCGACCTCTACCGGCAACGGATAAGAGCCCAAAACCTCAACTAATTTGCTCTCGTCAACAATGCAAATCATCAGATCAGAAGCATTAGCGATTATTTTTTCGCGCAACAAACAACCACCACCGCCCTTGATCAAAGCAAATTCTGACCCGACTTCATCAGCACCATCTACGGTCAAGTGAATATGATCAACTTGCTCTACATCAATTAACGGCACACCGGCCTCTAATGCCACCTCTTCACTTCGTTTTGAAGTTGGAACCCCGCGTACTTTTAGGCCATCAACCACTGCCAATCCCAGTAACTCAATAAAAATTTCCGCCGTTGATCCAGAGCCAAGCCCCAATGTCATTCCGTCCTCGACATAACTCAAAGCGGCTCTTGCAGCTTGCTCTTTGACGTTAATACTCATGTTTTTTTCTTCTTAGTTCGAAAAGATTTAGCCCAATTAGGGATTTCTTTTTGTTTGGCGCGCACCACACACAACGCATCATCCCCAACATTTTTGGTAACAACACTTCCCGCCCCGACTATTGCCCCAGCGCCTATAGTTACCGGAGCAACTAACGAGCTGTTAGAGCCGATAAATGCACCCTCACCTATTATCGTTTGAAACTTATCAAACCCGTCATAATTACAAGTAATGGTACCAGCACCGATATTAGCACCAACACCAATATTTGCATCGCCAATATATGACAGATGGCTAATTTTGGCGCCATCACCGATAATGACTTTTTTGGTCACTGTAGAGAAGAGTTGACGAAACAAGTTCCAGGCTCCAAACTAGCGAAAAGTTAAGAGTAAAGAATAGCACAACTTTTCACCAGCGACCAGCTGCTGGTTCAGC
>JAKITZ010000036.1 GCA_021647805.1 Robiginitomaculum sp. | reverse complement strand
GGCTATTTGTCCCAGAAAAAAAAGCTTCGTTCGGATTGGTTGATCGATTGTTTAGTCGTGTCGGTGCCTCTGATGATCTGTCGCAAGGCCGCTCCACATTCATGGTCGAAATGACTGAAACCGCGGCAATACTCAATCAAGCTACAAAAAAATCATTTGTGATACTTGATGAAATAGGCCGTGGAACCGCCACTTGGGACGGATTAGCATTGGCATGGGCAACAGCAGAACATTTGCAAGGGGTAAATAGATCTCGAGCATTATTTGCCACCCATTATCACGAGCTTACTGCATTGGCATCTCGATTACCCGGCATCGGTAATGTCTGCCTAAAGGCCAGAGAATGGGAAGGTGATCTGGTATTTTTGCATACGGTAGTTACTGGAGCGGCTGATCGCTCTTATGGGATACAGGTAGCAAAACTGGCCGGAATGCCAGCAACGGCAATAAACCGAGCAAAACAAGTTTTAAGCGAACTTGAAACCAGCAATGATAAAAGTGCTCTGGCTGATGAGCTGCCGTTATTTGCACCCCGCACCCAGCCAGAAACCAACCCGGTAATTAGTAAGGTTGTCACGCGTCTTGAAGCTGCTCAAATCGATGATATGAGCCCGCGTGAAGCGTTGGAATTTGTCTATCAATTACGTGACTTAGTAAAGCAACCAGAGTCGTGAAAACTCCTGCGCATACGCCGCTTGAAGAAGCAGAGCTTCTTGAACAGTTAAATACTTTGGTGAAGCTAAAGGGTGGTTTTTTGGCTGCGCGAAGTGATATTTTGGCGGTCTTAAAGCAAGCATGTGCTGATATAAAGGCACATGGCTTACAAGTTTTAATAGACACAAATGATGGTATGCAGTGCTGCTTAGCACTATCAAGCGGCCAAGATCAGTTACTTAAAGTTATTTGTAATTTCGTGGCTGCCGATACGGCAGGTGGTTGGCCTAAGGGCTTAAGTTTATGTGCAACCGGTGGCTATGGCCGGGAAGAATTAGCCCCGAAATCGGATCTGGATTTGTTATTTTTAACAACCAAAGACAAAGTTCAAGATAGTGAGTTGATTGAAAAAATACTTTATTTGTTATGGGATTGTGGCTTGCAAGTTGGTCATGCTGTGCGCTCACACAAAATTTCACTGCAATTGGCTAAAACCGAACATACTATTGCAACGGCAATGATGGATTTAAGGTTTTTATTTGGCGATGATGGTTTGTGCGTTAAATTGACTCACTCCTTAAAAAGGCAAAACAATACCAAATCAAACCGGCAATTTGTTAGCGATAAACTTCGAGAGAGGGACATTAGACATCGGCGTATTGGCCCAACTAGGTATTTGGTTGAGCCAAACATAAAAGAAGGTAAAGGCGGATTGCGAGACCTGCAAACCTTGGTGTGGATTGCACAAAGACTTGAGCCAAAAGCAAAAATCTCAGGTGGCACTGATCTAACTTTCTTTCGTGCAGCAGAGTATCGTAAATTTGTTAAAATTGGCCGGTTCTTATGGACAATACGATGCTGGCTGCATTTTATTTCTGATCGCGCAGAAGATCGGCTTTCATTTGATTTGCAACCTGAATTAGCACGAAAGTTAAGTTATCGCGATACTACAAAAAAGCCTGCCGTTGAGCGATTGATGAAGTCATATTTTTTGAACGCAAAAGAGGTTGGGTTTCTTACCAGAATCTTTTGTGCAAAACTTGAAGAAAAGGCAGCAAAGCCGGCTCCCTTTGCCATTGGCGATGTGTTTTCAAAAACAGAAAAAACAACATCAAAGGCCGGTTTTGAAATCGTAAATGGAAGATTGAACTTTTCCGACACAAAGCCATTAGTTAGTCAGCCAGAAGTGTTTATTGAGTTATTTTTAATCGCTGATAGAGATGAAATACATATCCATCCTGATGCTTTGGCGCATATCCGTACAGAGGCACGGGGAATTGATCGTTCAGCAAGGAGAAATAGTAAAACTAGTACCAGCTTGCTAAAGTGTCTAACCAAATCCCGTGATCCGGAAGGTCTTTTACGCCTGATGGGGGAAACCGGATTACTTGGAAAACTAATCCCGGAATACGGGCGAATTATTGGGCAAACCCAGTTTAATATGTACCACTCATATACCGTTGATGAGCATACATATCGAGCGATCGGAATTTTACGAGAACTTGAAGTTGGCGAAATGCAAGTAGTCGGACTTGATGTGGCTGAGGTTCTGAACAAAACCGACAATAAAGAAGTTCTGTATCTGGCAATGTTGCTACACGACACCGGCAAGGGACTAGGCGACCAAGAGCTTCAAGGCGGTATTGTTACCAGAAAAGTTTGTACAAGATTGGGGTTAACAAGCTCGCAAACCGAGTTGGCCGGCTGGTTGGTGGAAAACCATTTATTGTTTAGTGATACCGCCCAAGGACGCGACCTTGGCGATCCGGAAACTATCGTCAAGTTTACCAACAAAGTTGGCTCCCTTGAAAGATTACGCTTGCTGTTTGCATTAACTATTGCAGATATAAGTGCAGTAGGTGACGGTGTTTGGACAGAGTGGAAAGGACAATTGCTGGTGGCATTATATCTGCAAACCGAACAATTGTTTTTGGGCAGAACCGGATTGCCCGCAGATAGGGAACTTAAATCAGACCTAGCGAAAAGAACCAAAGAAGAATTGCGCAAATCTATCAACGATAATGAATTTTGGAATTACTGGCTTACCGAGCCAAGCACCAATTATTGGCTTAGTTTCGCCAAGGGGCAATTATTGGGGCATGCTAGACTGATCAGAAACATAAGGAAAAATAATTTATCAACTGCTTACAAAATAGCTCCGTCTAAACAATCAGGTTTAACTGAAATGGTCATTTGGTCAGCAGACAAGCCGGGTTTGTTTGCCGCTCTTTGCGCTATAACCACGGCAAATGGTGCCAATATTGCATCGGCAAGAGTGTTTACCACTAAAGGCGGTAGCGCCTTTGATGTATTCGATTTACATGATGGTCGTGGCGGAGCCTTTGGCGCTAACAACCCACGGGCTATTGCTCGGCTAGAGACGATGTTATCGGATTATTTTGATAATGGTAAACTACCGGAATACAGTTTACGAAAACCCACCCGTAGGGTGTCGGCCTTTTCGGTAATGAGCGAAGTGGTTGTTGATAATGAAACTTCAGCGCGGGCAACTCTGATCGAGTGTGTTGGTGCAGACACCAATGGTTTATTACGTGACCTGGCGCAAACCCTTAACCAATGTAGGGTCAATATACATTCCGCACACATATCAACTTATGGAGAACGAGCAGTGGACATTTTTTATGTAAATGAAAAAAATGGACAAAAAATCAGCAATGCTCGCAGAATATCATTTATCAGACAAAAGCTAATGGACGTACTTGAACAATCATCACAGGAAAAGCGCGAGAAGAACGTCCAACAAGCAAAAGCCAGTATTTACCGATGAAACTATTTCGTGCATCGGCAATAGTTGGCGGTTTTACCATGCTCTCAAGGATATTGGGTTTCGTCCGTGAAATATTGTTTGCTGCTGCTTTGGGTTCCGGCCCGATTGCAGAAATATTTCTGGTGGCTTTTCGCTTTCCAAACCTGTTTCGGCGTTGGTTTGCCGAAGGTGCATTTAACGCAGCTTTTTTGCCTATTTATGCCCAAAAGCTGGAAGAGGACGGGCAAGAAGCCGCAAACAACTTTGCCAGTGAAACCTTATCCAGCCTAATATTAGTGTTAATTATTTTTGTATTGGCTGCGGAATTTTCCATGCCGTGGCTGATGGTTGCCCTAGCACCGGGGTTTCTTGATGATCCTGATTTGTTTGCCAAGGCCATTCTTTTTACTCAAATTACCACACCATATATTTTATTCATGTCGTTAACCGCAATGTTAAGCGGGGTGTTAAATGCACATAACAAGTTTGGTGCAGCAGCATTTGCACCAGTTGTATTGAATATTATTTTTATTGCCATTCTTGTGCGGCCGGGCGCTGATCCGGCGCAAACCGCCCTAAACCTTACTTATGGAGCCATTGTTTCAGGAGCTTTGCAGGTAATTATAGTTTGGTTTGCTTTACGAAAGATCGGCATAACTCTTCGTCTGCCAAGACCGCGCCTTAGCAATGACATGCGCAAACTGTTGCGACTTGGCATCCCCGGTGCCATCGCCGCCGGAGCAGTACAAATCAATATGGTAGTTAGTCAGGCATTTGCCTCATTCCAAGATGGTGCGATTGCTTGGCTGAATTATGCTGATCGTTTGTACCAATTGCCGCTAGGCGTCGTTGGTGTGGCCATGGGGGTGGCTTTATTGCCCGCTTTAAGCCGTAACGTTCGTTCTGGTGATCACAGACAAGCATTAGATAGCCAAAATGAAGCCTTGGTTTTAGCTAGCGCATTTACTCTTCCTGCGGCCGCAGCTTTATTTGTCTTGCCAGTGTTTTTTGTTGAAGGGCTTTATATGCGCGGCGCATTTACTACTGCTGATGCTGAAGCGGTGGCTAAAGCGGTAGCGGTTTATGCTTGGGGCTTGCCGGCATTTATTATGATAAAGGTTTTTGCTCCGGGGTTTTTTGCCCGTCAAAACACTAAAACCCCGATGTTAATTGCTAGTTTCTCCATGGCAGTCAATATTGTATTGGGTGCAATATTGTTTTTGCAAATTGGCTTTATTGGCTTGGCGATAGCTACCAGCATTGCTGGTTGGGCGAACGGATTGATTTTAGGTTATGTATTGTGGCGTCGTGGGCACTTTGTACCGGATATGCAACTTGCCTTATCTTTAATACGGGTCATTGCTGCAGCTGGAATTATGGGCATTAGTTTATGGTTGATGGCTCCTGCATTGCGAGAGGCATTATCGTTTTTGCCATTTTGGTACTTTTCTTCGGCAATGATACTGGCCGCCATCGGAATGGTTATTTATTTATGTGCTGCAATTGCATTACGAGTGATTACCATCAAACAAATACGCAGCGCATTTCGTCGGGGTTGACGAAACAACCCGCTATGGGCAAATAAACAATAAATCAAGCGATTTTAAGGAAATTTAATAATGACGAATGGTCAATCAACCGCTCAAACAAGGGTGTTTTCCGGCGTACAGCCCACCGGTAAATTACATCTGGGAAACTACCTTGGTGCGCTCAAAAAGTTTGTCGCGCTACAACACCAACATGAATGTTTGTTTTGTATCGTTGATTTACACGCAATTACAGTTCCGCAGGAAAAGGGGCAATTAGCCGACAATACCCGTGAAATTGCCGCAGCATTTTTGGCGGCTGGAATTGATCCAGACAAAGCAGTTATTTTTGTGCAAAGCACCGTACCTGCCCATGCAGAACTGGCTTGGATTTTTAATTGTACAGCAAAAATGGGTTGGCTGGAGCGAATGACCCAGTTTAAGGACAAGGCCGGTAAAGACAAGGAGCGAGCTAGTGTCGGGTTGTTTGCTTATCCGGTGCTGCAAGCGGCTGATATATTGGCTTATAAAGCCACTCATGTTCCAGTTGGTGATGACCAAAAACAACACCTTGAATTATCGCGGGACATTGCAGAGAGATTTAACCGCGAATATGATGCTCCGAAGTTTTTCCCGCAACCGGAGCCGTTAATTCAAGGCCCCGGTGCCAGAATTATGTCGCTAAAAGACGGAACGGTGAAAATGTCAAAATCTGATCCGTCTGATCTGTCACGGATCAACATGGATGACACGCCAGAAAAAATAGCCAAGAAATTCAAAAAAGCCCGTACTGATCCTGATGGAGTTCCGGCAAGTACCGAGGAACTATTGGGGCGCGATGGAGCTAGAAACTTGATTGGGATTTACGCCGGGTTAGCTGAAATCAGCCAACAACAAGTCCTTGATCAATTTGCTGGCCAAGGGTGGGGTGTATTCAAACCGGCTTTGGCGGATCTGGCCGTGGCCAAGCTCACGCCTATTGCCGAAAATTTTACTAGATACCAAAATGATCCAGCTGAGCTTGATCGAATCTTATCCGTCGGCACGCAAAAGGCTGCGGCAATAAGCGCACCTATCATTGCCGAAGTTCGTGATATTGTCGGGTTTTGGAAAAACTAATACTGGATTTTAAAAGTGATCAAATTCATCATCAAAACATTCATGGCTAGTGCGCTACTAATGATAGTATCGTGTTCCGAGCCCGTTTCAACATCTCCTGATATTACAGTATCAGAAGCATGGGTGCGTGTTCCGCCAAAGGGTCGGGATATTGCCGCTGGTTATTTCGTACTTAATAATTCTGGCGGTAAAGATGTTTTGCTATCAGTAAGCAGTCCGATAGCCCATACAGTAGAGATACATCAACATATAATGGCTGATGGCATGATGCAGATGCAAGAAGTGCCTAAGTTAGCTATTCCTGCCGGTGGTGAAATAGTTTTTGAGTCCGGCGGTTATCATTTAATGATGTTTGGTGTGACTGATGTGGAATTAGGCCAAGAAGTTGAATTGGTTTTTGTGTTCGAGAAATCAGGAACTAAGTCCTTTCTTGCCACTATAAGATCACAGGCAAAGTAGCAAATAAATGCGACTTTTAAAGCCGTGGTTTGCTTATTTCGATACCAAATTAGGGACTATTTTTTGGCCACCAGATTGTTTGTCTTCGATTTCCTTAATTGCGGCACGAATACGTAAAAACCTCGAGGTAGATGTTGGATGGGTTGTTACTGCAGTAATAGACCGCGGGTTTTCAGCCGCCATTTTCCGCCAGAAATGCGCAACATTCACAGTGTCCATTCCGGTTCTGTGTAAAAAATACGTTCCAACATAATCCGCTTCGGCCTCAAAAGCCTCAGAATAGGCTACTTGACCAATATCCATTCCGGCATCTGTAAACGCGCCGCCAGTGTTAACCCCGCCTGCGGCAAATAAAATATCAATAGCTAAGCCACCTATACCCCCGACAATGGTATTTCGCATTTTAGCTTCAACATGGCCTTCGGTGTTGTGGGCAAGTTCATGGGAAATAATCAAAGCCAGTTCTTCGTCGCTTTCAGCAAACCTCATCATACCTCGAGTAACAAAAATGCCCTTACCGTTAGCATAAGCGTTTATGCTGTCACTATCTGCAAGTGATAATGGATATCCACAAATGATCTGTGGAGTTATGGCAATGGATAGTGGATCCTCATCACGCATTACCTCAAAACTAATAGGTCTGATTTCATCAGCTTCAACAAGCTTTTTCAATTGTGCAGTTATTTTTTTTGTTGCTTGTTTTCCGGACGTAGTTGGTTGGCTGTCAATGGAAATTAAAGTATCTCCTTGTTGCAGTCCAGCTATGTCGGCAGCCGACCCCGGCACAACAAAATAAATACTTGGCTCCTCATTTATATTATAGTGAATTTCTGCGGCTGATCTAATGTTGCGATTATAATCATGGCTTGTGTGAAGCCAAACTCCAAATAACTGCCTTGTGTTTGGGCAAAAATCAGCATTAGCGGCCAGTACTTGATTGCCAATTTTCTGTAAACGCAATGCCTCTGACCGTCGTCTGTCAAGCGTATAGGCGAATTGCCGTTGTGCTTCTTCGGCCTCCATTATTGAAGTAATTCCTGGCGGAGATGTGTTAGGGGTGGCGCAAGCCCCAAGAATTAAAACCATAATAACAAAAAAATATTTTTTCATATCGTCCCCACTATATGGTTAAAACGCACTTTATGTAATTAAAAAAGGCAATATCAAAACATTACCTGAAGTAGTTTCACTTGTTCTTGCAATAGCAATTTGCCATAATAACAGGTGAATCTTTCAAGGACATTTTTAATGCAAATTGGCCAGCAAATTCGCCGTTTCTTTTCTTCCATCGCAAAACTAGGGCGATTTATTCCGAACAATGATCCCGTCGTTGAAGTGGTTGGTGATGCGCCAGAGGCAAAGCCTATTCGCTCATTTCGCCCCAAAAAACGTTTGATCATTTTTGGAACACTGGGTTTTATTATATTTTTGTGGCCAATATTGGCTTTGCTCACCAGCCAAATAAATGATCAAGCTGATACCAATATTACAACAATAGCTGGTGGATCGCACTCCGTTGCTATTACCATTGCTGTCATGGATCGAGAGATTAACAAAACCGGCTGGGTTGCCAATGCGCCGATATTTGTGCCGGCGGCTATGCTAAATAATATGCCAAATTTTCAAATTGGCTTGGTCAAAGCATTCGGTAGGTTTTCATTTGAACTGGAGGATCAAATTGGTCGAGAGCGCGGCTCATCGGCGGCGGATCCTGATTTGCAAATTGCCAGAGCCAGATTGCAATATGAGCCGACTGTTTGGATATTTAAGCCGGGTACTTTGTGGCCAACAGCGCCGGCAGAGGGTCAATACCGCGATGCAATAGCCGCGCTTAACCGTTATAATGTTCGCTTGGCCGCTGGAAATGCCACCTTTGATGCTAGGCCAGATAATTTGATGGCGGTTCTTGATCGTATCGCACTGGACATTGGCGCAATGTCGGCGGAACTTGATAATCAAATTGACAACCGTCGCAAAACATTTGGCTTGCTAGACCTTAAAGCGGACAAGATATTTTATCGGGTAAAGGGCAGCTCTTATGCCTACCTAATGATACTTCAAGGCCTACAAAAAGACTTCCAAACAGTGATAGATGATCGCCAAGCCACGAATTTATACCAAGAAATGTTAAATGAATTACGCCGTGCAGCAGTAATGCGCCCGTTAGTGGTTAATAATGGCACGCTTTCTGGTCAGGCATTTCCAAATCATTTAGCAAATCAAGGCTTTCACCTGCTTCGCGCGCGAACTAAAATGCGAGAGATCACGGACATATTACGCAAATAGACTTGGCAAAGTGCTTTTGCGGCACTATCTGCCTTATTGATGTATCGATCTTAGGAAATTAAATTCAATGTTTATTGAAACCGAAGCAACACCAAATCCATCTGTCCTGAAATTCATGCCCGGACGCGAAGTTTCGCCCACTGATGCGCTGGATTACCGTAACGTAGAACAAGCGGAGCAATCCCCGCTGGCCGCAGCACTGTTTGCGCAAGAAAATGTAACCGGAGTTTTTCTTGGGCCAGACTTTATTGCCATAACCAAAACGGATGACACCGATTGGCAAAATATAAAGCCAATGCTTCTTGGGGTGATTATGGATCACTTCTTGTCTGGCCTGCCAGTGGTGACTGGTTCTGGTGGATCGACTGATACTTTTGAATATGAAGGCGAGACCAAAGAGATTGTCGAGCAAATAAAAGAGCTGCTTGATACCAGAGTACGTCCGGCTGTGGCTCGTGATGGCGGCGATATTGTTTTTCATCACTTTGACAAAGACAGTGGTGTGGTTTTTCTGCACATGCGCGGCGCTTGTGCCGGTTGTCCTAGTTCGTCAATGACCCTTAAACATGGCATTGAAAATCTGTTAAAACATTATGTGCCAGAAGTAAGCTCTGTAGAACAAGCTGCCTAAAAGGAAATTACATGAAAAACCCATTATCAGATAATGCTCTGGATCAGGTTTTTAGACAGGCTCGTACTGCTAATGCTTGGGCTGAGCGTGACGTGCCAGAGGTCTTGATAAGAGCGGTTTATGATCTGATGAAAATGGGAGCAACCAGCGCAAATATTTGTCCGGCGCGGTTTTTATGGATCCGCTCTGATACTGCCAAGCAAAAATTAAAACCGTATCTAATGGACGGCAACGTTGAAAAAGTACTTAGCGCTCCATGGACGGTGATCATTGCTTGGGACGAAAAATTTGAAAACTGCATACCAGAATTATTCCCCCATAATCCCGATGCTAAAAACTGGTTTAATGATGAGGACGTGCATTTTGATGCCGCCTTTCGCAATAGCACCTTGCAAGGCGCGTATTTAATGCTGGCAGCGCGGGCGTTAGGTCTTGATTGTGGGCCGATGTCCGGTTTTGACAAAGCTGCTGTTGATACTGCATTTTTTGGCAATGACGCAAAGCGCAAAAACTGGAAGTCTAATTTCATTTGCTCTATTGGCTATGGTGATGACAGCGCAGTATTTGAGCGTTCACCACGGCTTTCGTTTGAACAAGCGTCAGATATTATTTAACCAAATGGCACTAATCGTTATCAATACTTGTGATCAAGTTTGCGCGGTTTTGGTGCGCACGGAAAATGGAGAATTTACCGAACAGGTTGAGATGCTTAACGGGCAGGATCGCGAATTAGCAATAATGGTAAAAAAGGTTTTGTCAGAAGCTGACATTACGCCTGCGCAGCTAACGAAGATTGTCGTTGCTGTTGGCCCGGGAAGTTTTACCGGTGTGCGCATTGGTGTTGCCTTTGCCAAAGGATTAGCCATTGCTGTTAATGCGCCGGTTATCGGAGTAAATCTTTTGCATGTGTTGGCACAACAGGCGCTTACTGAAAATTATGAAATTGGCGTTGGAATTAAAAATGTTGGCCGCGGGCAAATTGCTTGGTGTGCGATAGATGGCAGCCAAGTGTTGCAAGACCCTATTACTTGCGAGCCAACGCTACTGCCTGCAAAGCTGCAACAGGTGGCAAATGGGCAAAACTATAATGTAATTGGCGATACCATCGCAGGCTTAGATATTATTTCAGCAGCTAAACCAACTTTGCAAACTATAGCAAATATCTCCACAACTATCGAGGCAAAAACAAATAGCGCAAGCCCGTGGTATTCTCGGCCACCGGATGCAAAATTACCGGGCGGGATTGATCCGTGGGCTTAAAAGTACAGCAAGTTTCACAAGGCCAAGCAGCAAGACTGGCGAAGCTACATCAAAGCTGTTTTCAACAATCTTGGAGCGTTGCCGAGTTCTCACGGTTATTGGAAAACCAAGCAGTAATAGGATTAATGTATCTGGAAGACGATCGGGATATAGGTTTGGCATTATTACAATCAATTGCTGGCGAGACTGAAATTTTGATTTTTGGAATAATTCCTACTCGCAGGGGTAAGGGTTTTGGTTATGGGCTGCTCAGTGGGATTTGCGATTACGCTGGAACTATTGATTCAAAAGCAATATTTCTTGAAGTTTCTAATAATAATCCGGCAGGGATAAACCTTTACAAAGGTTACGGCTTTGAACAGGTGGGCTTGCGCAAAAAATATTATGCTGACCGCAGTGATGCGTTAATTTATCGATTGAAATTAATTAAGTCCTGAGGATAGATCAAAGCTGTAGACTCAAAGCCCTAATTGAGACTAAATGTCATTTGCAAGTCTAAAAAGCAAAGAGCTGTGATTGTGACCTCACCATTAGAAAAGCTATGTGCAGAGCGTGGAATGCGAATGACCGAACAAAGGCGAGTTATTGCCAAGGTTCTATCAGAAGCTTCTGATCACCCTGATGCAGAAGTGCTATACCGCCGGGCAAGTCGTCTTGATCCTAATATCTCGCTGGCAACTATTTACCGTACGGTTCGCTTATTCGAGGAAGCAGGGGTGATTGAAAAGCATGATTTTGGCGATGGTCGTTCGCGTTTCGAGACTGTACCAGATGATCACCATGATCATTTGATTAACGTTAAAACCGGCGAAGTCATCGAATTTGTTGATGATGAAATTGAAGAATTACAAAAAGCAATTGCCAAACGGCTCGGCTATGAACTAGTTGACCATCGGTTGGAATTATACGGTATTAAGCTATCAAAGAAATGACAAAACAAAAACCTCCTGTAAAACGCGCCTTAATTAAAACTTGGGGTTGTCAGATGAATGTTTATGATTCTGAACGCATGTCCGATATTTTGAGTAATATGGGCTATGAAACGGCAGATGATGCCGAAACAGCTGATCTGGTGGTGTTAAATACCTGCCACATTCGTGAAAAAGCGGCAGAGAAAATTTATTCAGAACTAGGTCGGTTGCGGCAAACCAAAGAGACACGCAAACTTAACGGACTTGATACTAAAATTGCCGTAGTTGGCTGTGTTGCGCAGGCCGAAGGCGCAGAAATAATGTCTAGAGCGCCAGTTGTTGATCTGGTGTTGGGGCCGCAAAGCGTACAGCAATTACCTGCTATGTTAGAAAAAGCCCAACAAACAGGAAAGGGGCAATTAGCAGCAGAATTTGACGTTACTGCGAAATTTGCCGAGCTGCCAAAACAAAGAAAAACCACCGGGCCCAGCGCCTTTCTTACGATACAAGAGGGTTGTGATAAGTTCTGCGCGTTTTGTGTCGTGCCATATACCAGAGGCGCGGAGTATTCACGAACTACTGATGAGATAACTGCCGAAGCCAGATCGCTAATTGCCAGTGGTGTTCGTGAGGTCACCTTATTGGGTCAAAATGTAAATGCGTGGCAAGCAGACGCGCCCTTTGGCACCTTAGGCCAATGGCGCTTGGCAGATTTGCTAAGACATTTATCTTTGATCGAGGGGTTGGATCGCTTACGTTATACTACCTCGCACCCGCGCGATATGGATGATGATTTAATTGCTGTTCATGGAACATTGCCCAGCGTAATGCCATATTTGCATTTGCCCGTACAATCAGGATCCAATCGCATCTTAAAAGCAATGAACCGCCAGCACACCATTGAAAGCTATTTCGAACAAATTGAAGCTATCCGTAAATCACGCCCGGACATCGCCATTTCCGGCGATTTTATTGTTGGTTTTCCCGGAGAAACCGAGCAGGATTTTGAAGATACTATGGCCTGCGTGCGCCGTGTTAAATATGCCTCGGCTTATTCATTTAATTATTCCACTCGCCCTGGGACACCGGGGGCGAACCTTAAACAACAAATACCGGAAAAAATTAAGTCCGAAAGATTGTACCGCTTACAGGCATTGATCCGGGAACAACAATTAGAGTTTAATCAGGCACAGATCGGTAAAACCATGCCGGTTTTGTTTGAACGCAAGGGTCGCCATGTCGGGCAGTTAGGTGGTCGATCACCATATTTACAAGGCGTTCATGTAGAGGCTCCTGAAGAACTAATTGGGCAAATAGCCGAAGTAAAAATTATTTCTGCTTCAACCAATGCTTTGTCCGGGTGTTTGGTGTAAGATCAGTTACAAATGAAAACTGAAACACTTGAATTAAAATTTGGCAATGCTTCGGCGTTTCGTAATTTATGCGGCGTGAATCACCGTAATTTAGCGCAAATAGAACGAGAGTTTGGCGTAAACATTCAAGCGCCCGGCGGTAAAATGATATTTGAAGGCAAAGCTTCAGCCATATCCTTGGCAAGCAAGGCTGCTAGCCGTCTTTTTGAGCGGGCTGTTACTGGAATAAATATATCTGAAGCTGAAGTGTTATCCGTGTTATCATTTAGTAAAACCGGAATGGAAAAAATGCAACTCGATCAAATTTCATTTAACTGTGGCTCCAAGCGCATAAACCCGCGAAATCCGGCACAACAATCTTATATGCAAATGTTAAAAGACCAGAATAATGATCTGGTATTTGGCAGCGGCCCGGCTGGAACCGGTAAAACCTTTTTAGCTATTGCATATGGTGCAAGCTTGTTACTGTCTAAACAGGTTGAACGAATGGTGGTGGCGCGTCCGGCTCTTGAGGCAGGTGAGCGGTTAGGGTTTCTTCCCGGTGATTTTGAGGAGAAAGTTGATCCTTATATGATGCCAATTTGGGACGCTTTTACCCAAACGATTGGTGCAGAGAAGTTCGCGCGACTTAAAGAAAACGGGAAAATAGAAATTGCACCTTTGGCGTTTATGCGTGGCCGGACATTTGCGGGATCATATATAGTTCTTGATGAAGCGCAAAAAGCCACCAT
>JAKITZ010000269.1 GCA_021647805.1 Robiginitomaculum sp. | reverse complement strand
GGTAAATAATTTTCGAGCATATTACTAACCCTTAAGTTATAACACCTGCAAACAGTTGCTTATGAAAAGCGGCACTCACTTGCAAACGTTATGAAACATTTTTTATGAACGCATCCCGCGCCATGTTTATAGTTTTTACGTCACTCCCTGCGACGTTTAGTTATTTGGTGCCGATGGCCGGAGTCGAACCGGCACAGCTTACGCCACTACCCCCTCAAGATAGCGTGTCTACCAATTCCACCACATCGGCTAAGTTTAGCCAGATTTATTCTGGCGGTAAGTTGCTCACCGGTAAGCCTTCTGGCGTAGCCGTCTCTTCGGGCATCACTGGAATATCAGGCACGACGGGCAGATCAGTTTCCTCAAAAGCTGGCTCTAAAATCTCCATAACCGGCATTTGATTCGTATCAATCACACTACTCGGCACATTGGCTTGACCCGAAAAGTACGCGAGAGTCAAACTTGTTAGAAAAAATACAGTTGCGAGAACTGCCGTCGTTCTGGTTAAAAAACTAGCAGACCCTTGAGAGCCAAATACCGTCTGTGATGCCCCACTACCAAAAGCTGCACCCATATCGGCACCTTTACCTTGCTGCATCATAACCAACACAACCAAGGTTATGGCAATGCCAAGATGTACCATTACTAAAATTGAATCCATTTGTCTTATCCCGCTGCTTCGCAGATGCTGATAAATTCCTCAGCCGACAATGAAGCACCGCCGATCAGGCCGCCATCAATGTCTGTCTGCGAAAATAGTTCGTTTGCATTGGCCGCTTTTACACTGCCACCATATAGTATCTGTACTTTTTCGGCTACGGCCGAATCTTCTTTACTCATCCATTGGCGAATAAAAGCATGAACCGCTTGCGCCTGCTCGGGTGACGCCGTTTTACCCGTGCCAATCGCCCAAACTGGCTCGTATGCGATAACGGCACTTTCCAACGCCCTAATTCCAGCGCGCCCAACAACCGCTTGCAATTGCCTTTCGACAACGGCTTCCGTCTGCCCAGCTTCACGCTCTTCCAATAGCTCGCCGACGCAAAGTATCGGAGTTAGGCCACCCTTTTGAGCCGCAATAAATTTCTCGGCGACAATTTCATCCGTGTCACCATAGTACGCACGTCGTTCAGAATGCCCGATAATCGCGTATTTACACGCCATGTCCTTAAGCATAGAAACAGCGACTTCACCTGTATACGCACCCGATTCTTCTTTGGCGACATCTTGACTGCCAAATTCAACCGCACTGCCAGCCAACAGCTGGGCAACTTCAGAAAGATAAACGAATGATGGACACACAACGACTTCTGCGTTTTTCACGCGGCCCATACCATCCAAAATTCCACCAACGAGTGTTTTTATACTTGCGCTGGAACCGTTCATTTTCCAGTTTCCAGCAACAAATGGCTTACGCATATGATTCCCCGGGTTTTAAAAGCAGGCAATAGTAGCGGCGTAATTCAAAAAAATCAAATGAATCATCAGTTAAAGCATAGATAAACTAGAGAATTGGCAAAATACCCTGAATTTAATTAGATATCACCCCAGCTCACTCTTAACTATCGCCGCAAGCTGCCTGGTCAAAGCATCAACTTCCACCGGGTCTCGCCCTTCAACCATCACTCGCACCACAGGCTCGGTGCCCGATGGCCTGAGCAAAACGCGTCCTTTGCCAGCCAATTGAGACTCTACATCGGCTATCGCTTTGTTTACCGCCTCATTGTCCGTCAAGTCTATTTTCTTGCTCATACGAACATTAATCATTGACTGAGGATATTTCCGCATACCAGACTTCAACTCATGCAGTGTTCGCCCCGACTCTTTCATAGCAGAAACCACTTGCAAGGCTGAAATAATGCCATCACCTGTCGTTGTCCGATCAAGACAAATAATATGACCTGATGATTCACCGCCCAACTTCCAACCCTTCCTTTTTAATAATTCGATCACATAACGATCACCCACTTTCGCTCGCGCAAAGGAAATCCCCTGTTCCTTCAGCGCCAACTCCATACCGATATTCGTCATCACGGTACCAACAACACCGCCACCTAACTCGCCTTGATTATGACGTGAATACGCAATAATAAAGAGCAATTCATCGCCATCAACGACTTCGCCTTTCTCATCCACCATAATCAGGCGATCACCGTCACCATCAAATGCGATACCAAAATCCGCCCCATGTTTTAACACTTGTTCTTGCAATGCTTTTGGGCTGGTCGAACCACACCCTGCATTGATATTTAAACCATTTGGCTCGACACCAATCGAAATAACTTTCGCACCCAACTCTTTGAACGTACTGGGGCCAACAAAATATGTCGCGCCATG
>JAKITZ010000035.1 GCA_021647805.1 Robiginitomaculum sp. | reverse complement strand
GAGTAACCACATCAACAACTAAGCCAACAGAATCTCTACTATTCGAGGAGCCAAAAAACGGTAGAACCACATATGGCCCGCTGCCAACACCCCAAACAGCAAGGGTTTGACCAAAGTCCTCTGGTTTTGCCGCAATACCCATATCTGTGGCCGTATCGAACAGTCCGGCAACTCCGATGGTTGAGTTTATTCCAAATCTGACGGTGGTATTTACCGCTGCGCCAATTTTACCTTGTAAAATATTATTCAAAAGATCAGTTGGCGCTCGTAAATTAGCCAATGCATTATTTACCGAGCCACGAATTGGCTCTGGTGTTGCTCGGCGATAGCCTTTGGCAATTGGTTCAAACATTGCCTGATCAATAGCTTTATTACCATTAAACATTCGATGGTTATATCCAGATAACGGATCATCCGTGGCACGTGTCGAACACGCGCCAAGCGTGAATACAGGAAAGAGCAAGATGATTGTAAAAATTATTCGCACGTAAAACACCTTTGCAAAAATGGTTGGTGATAAAACATGTGGTATCATAAGGCTTATTTCAAGTCACCAATGTAAACATGAACTAGCTTCTTTTTGCCACCATCATATAATTTATTGAAACGTCGTGGCTTTCTGACCACACTCGAGTAAGAGGATTAAAAGAAACCCCAAAAGGCCCCTCTATAACAAGACCAAAGCGTTCCAGTGGTTTGCGTATTTCGTCGGGACGAACCAGCTTATCATATTCATGGGTACCGGGCGGTACCCAACGCAATATTTGTTCTGCGGCAAAAATAGCCAATGCTCTGGCTTTTGGGGTTCGGTTCAATGTGGCGACAATCATAATTCCATTGGGCGCTAGTAATTGTGCACAAGAGTTAAGAAAAGAATTACGATCAGCGGTATGCTCGATAACTTCCATGTTCAAAATAATATCAAATGGCTTTTCTTGGGTTTCTAACAATGCTTCTGAGGTGCTGTGGCGAAAATCTATATCAAGCCCAATTTTCTGAGCATGATGTTTTGCCGCTTTGACATTGGTCAAGGCTGCGTCAACCGCGATTACATCTGCACCCAATCTGGCCATTGGCACCGATAACAGGCCGCCACCACAGCCAATATCAAGCAGTCGCAAGCCGCAAAGTGGCTGGCGTTCACGGGTGTTTAGGTTGAAATGCTCAAGTAATTGCCGGCGAATAAAAGCCAACCTTACAGGATTAAACTGGTGCAATGGCTTGAATTTGCCGTTTGGATCCCACCAACTATCTGCCATTGCCGCAAATTTGGCAATTTCTTTACTATCAATACTGGCCGAAGACAATTCAGTCTTTGGGTTTGGCTGTGCCATGTGATACCCCATGTTTTACGATTAACGTAACTATACTAAAAATATTGAATTAAACCGTATTTTTAGTATAGTTTATCTTCTGGATCCATCAACTTAACCAAAAACCGGTGTCCACTTTTTGTGGTCGATGGAGTATATACACACTAGGCGGCAAAGGGAACAGAGATACATGGCACGTATAGTCATGAAATTTGGAGGAACTTCAAGCGCAAACACTGATGCTTTGCGGCTTTGCGCCAAGCATGTAGCCAGACAATTAAACAGCGGCGATGAAGTGGCCGTAGTAATATCTGCACCTTCTGGCATGACCGCAGAATTAAGCAAAAAAATCTCTGAGGTTGATGAAAAATCCAAACACCTTGATGAAACAGACTTAATTTTATCATCTGGAGAGCAAATCAATGCCGGTTTATTGGTAATTATACTACGTGAAATGGGATTAAAGGCGCGTAGTTGGAATGGCTGGCAAGCCGGGTTAATTACCGATGACAACCATGGAGAAGCCCGGATTATAGAGGCGCGAACAGGTGATCTATGTGATAGTCTAAAAGCTGGTGAAGTAGCGGTTATGACCGGCTTTCAGGGTGTGACCAAAGAGTGTCGCATTACCACTTTGGGTCGTGGAGGATCCGATGTTTCTGCCGTGGCGCTGGCCACGGCAATTCAGGCAGATCGTTGTGATATTTACACTGATGTCGCAGGTGTTTTTACTGCAGATCCGGCAATTGAGAAAAATGCAAAATTAATTCCTGAGCTTTCACCCGAAGAGATGTTGGAATTAGCCTCAAGCGGTACCAAAGTTCTTCATAGCCGTTCGGTGGAGCTGGCAATGTCAGAGCAAATGCCATTACGGGTGCTTTCTACTTTCAAGGCCGGCAGTGGAACTGTAATTGCTAAGGGATTGGAAACTCATTTGGTCAGCGGGGTAACATATTCAAGAGATGTATCGCAAATTAGCTTGATGGGGCTGGCTGGTGGCATAGATAGTATGCAACAATTATTTTCTGCTTTAGCTAAAAAGAAAATCAACATTGATCTCGTGGTTCAAAGCTCTACTCGTCAAACTGGCTTATCAAACTTAGTATTTGCAACTTCAAAATTGGATCATGACCGGGCTTTAAGCGTTGTAAGGTCTGATGGTTTGAGTGGGTTGTATCAAAATTTGAATTCTGTACAGGAAATGACCAAGGTCTCTGTTGTTGGCCTTGGGTTGCGTTCACAATCAGGAATGCTTGAGATATTCTTTCGCGCTCTTGCCGAGGCAAACATTGCAATGCACGCTGTAGCAACATCAGAATTGAGAATCAGCGCGTTGATGCCAGAACATATGATAGAAAGTGCTGTTAAGGCGCTGCATTTTGCCTACGGACTGGATAAAACTTCAACATGATTCAATCATCTGCTCCAAAAAACATGTTACGGCAAATTCGCGATATTATGGCAATGCGCGACGAGGCCGGGCCGCGTCTGCAAAAGCTAGTATCAATAATTGCCGATAATATGCATGCACAGGTTTGTTCTATTTATTTACGGCATGCAGACGATACAATGGAGCTGTGGGCAACAAAAGGACTAGCCGCCGAAGCAATTCACAAAACCAAATTAGCACCTAATGAGGGTTTAGTTGGAGAGGTTGCCAAAAAGCTTAGCCCGCTACACGTAAAGAACGCACAAGAACATCAGGCATTTTCATTTCAACCTGAAACCATGGAGCAAGATTTTATCTCTTTTTTAGGTGTTCCCATTTTACGCGCCAGACGGTTGCTGGGCGTTTTGGTAGTACAAGATAACCAAGAGAGATTGTTTTCACAAGATGCAGTAGAAGCATTGCAAAACGTGGCCATGGTTTTGGCAGAAATTGTAGCCTCCGGAGAACTTCTAAGCCACGAAGAACTGGCAGGGGTTCCGGTGCGACCTTTGCAACCACTAACTATATTAGGCAAGAGTGTCGTATCTGGATTGGCAATGGGTCAAGCGGTGTTGTTTGAGCCGCACATAGTGGGCGAATCACGAATAGCAGAAGACCCCGAAGTTGAGATGACTTCCATGCTGATAGCCTTAGATGGCTTACGTAAGTCACTAGATCAGCTATTTGCCGGTAAAGGTCATGCGTTTGGCGAACCAACCAGAGAAGTAATGAATGCCTATCGCATGTTTGCCCATGATCAAAGCTGGGTTGATCGGTTATCCAAGGCAGTAAATGCCGGACTTACCGCAGAAGCTGCTGTTGAAAGAGTGCGCGGGGAATACCGCCACCGTTTATTGCGAGCGAAAGACCCATATTTACGAGAACGATTACACGACCTAGAAGACTTAAGTAACCGGTTATTGCGTCATTTGGGTGAAGAGGTTACTTTTGATTTACCAAAAGACACTATTTTAGTGGCGCGTAATATCGGGCCAGCAGAATTACTTGAACTGGATCGTAGCAAGCTTCGAGGCTTGGTCTTAGAAGAAGGGTCTCGAACATCTCATGCAGCGATTGTTGCAGGCGCAATGCGCTTACCCGTTGTTGGGGCATTGCCTAGTCTACTTGCTGCAATTTCAGAAGGTAACATACTTTTAGTTGATGCCGAGGCCGGATCATTACAAATTCGTCCAAATAGCGAAACTAAAGAAAGCTTTATTGAGCGTTTGCGGGTTCGCCAGCAACAACGTGCTGTTTTCTCTAAACTCAAAGATCAACCGGCCATCTCGACAGACGGGCAACGGGTTGAATTACTTCTAAATGCCGGTCTAAAAATTGATTTACCGCAACTTGAAACCACCGGCGCTGATGGCATTGGATTGTTTCGTACAGAGTTTCAGTTTTTATTGGCAGACCAGTTACCAAAGCAACAGCAATTAACAGAACTATATTCTGATGTTTTCAAAATAGCTAAAGATAAGCCAGTAATTTTCCGTACTCTTGATTTGGGTGGGGACAAAGTATTGCCTTATGTGTCTCATGCTCGTGAGTCAAATCCGGCACTTGGCTGGCGAGCTATTCGTATGGCCATAGACCGGCCAGGTATGTTTCGTTATCAATTAAGGGCTTTACTTACTGCTGCCGGCGGCAAAACCTTACAAGTTATGTTCCCTTTGGTTTCTACGGTTAATGAGTTTTTGCAGGCCAAGGAGTTATTGAAGAAAGAGGTGCAAAGGTTAAAGCGGTTTGGGCATACTAATTTACCGGCAGAACTAAAAATTGGTTGTATGATCGAGACACCAGCAATGATTTGGCAATTGGATCGATTGTTACCGCATACAGATTTCATTTCTGTTGGCGCTAACGATTTAATGCAATACTTTTTTGCTGCTGATAGAGAAAATATAAGAGTGTCAGAGCGGTATGACCCATTACACATAGGTGCAGTTTTAATGTTGCGACAAATAGTTGATACAGCAAAGAAGTATAATGTTCCCGTGTCAATTTGTGGTGAAATGGCCGGTAGACGAGCAGATGCTGCCCTTTTGCTGGCACTCGGGTTTAGGCAGTTATCAGTGACAGCTTCGGCAATTGGCCCACTAAAACAACTGGTTTTGTCACTCGATATCAGTGTATTATCTAACCAGCTTAAGGTATGGTTGAGTGAAGATGATCCAGATTTACGCAAAAAACTGCTAACATTCGCTAAATCCGAGAAAATCAACCTTTAATTATGGGTAATAAGGTTTTTTCACCCTGAACCCCTTGTATTGATTCAGTAATTAAGCTTTTATTCACGGCTGAGGCTGCAAAAGACGTGCTAACCACGGGGGTTGCCTATACTAGTTTAGGCGAAAAGATTATTAAGAGCAATGATTATGGATGCAACGGGTGTGTTTTCCGGAACAGGAAAATCTGAAATAAATTTGCCATGCGAAAGTATTTGTATTGGGCGATCCTTACATGAAGCCAGATTGCGTGCTGGTTTAGAGTTGTTCCAAGTTTCTGCTGATTTGAAAATTAGTACCGAATATTTAAAAGCCATCGAAGAAATGGATCGCGCCTCTCTACCGCACCAGACATACACATTAGGATTTGTCCGTTGTTATGCTGATTACCTGGGTCTTAATGCTCAACAAAGTGTTGATCATTTTAAGGCCGATGGAACGACAACCACCACTAAGCACCGTGATATTTTGATCAAGGCACCACCGTTTTGGCTTAAATTTAGTGTACCTCGCGGGTTTGGTTTAACTGTAGCCTTGATCGGTATGCTTGCTTTGGCAAGTTGGTTTGGGCAACGAAGCATGGCCACCCAAAACCATGTTCCTGCGGTTCCGGAAATGCTTGGCAATTGGTCGCAAGGTTCAGAATTGCAAAATATCCCGGCAATAAATGTTAAGCCTGCCTTACCAGAGCAGATTGCAGCGACAGACGGTTGACGCAGCCTAAATTAACTCCCACTTCTGCAGTAATTATTTCTTGAACCACAAGGGCTTGGAAAAACTGTGTCTGAAGAACTGCATAGCATTCGTCCGTGGCGAGCCATTAAGCGGCGGGCATCAAGGCAAATTATGGTTGGCGGCTTACCGATAGGTGGTGACGCTCCTATCTCTGTGCAGTCAATGACCAATACTTTGACTTCTGATGTTAAGGCTACGGTCGAGCAGATAGTAGAGTTAGCAGATGCCGGTGCAGATCTGGTACGGGTTTCGTGTCCTGATACGGCTTCAACGCAAGCGTTCTCGCAAATCGTTCAAGAATCGCCAGTCCCGTTGGTGGCGGATATACATTTTCATTACAAAAGAGGCATTGAAGCTGCTGAAGCTGGGGCGGCTTGTTTGCGGATCAACCCGGGGAACATTGGCAGTAATGATCGGGTTAGCGATGTCATTCAAGCAGCCAAAGACAATGATTGTGCCATTCGTATTGGTGTAAATGGCGGCTCATTAGAGCGTGACCTGCTTGAGAAGTATCGCGAACCGTGTCCCGAAGCCATGGTTGAAAGTGCTTTGCGCCATGTACGTATTCTCGAAGATCATGATTTTCAGCGCTACAAAATATCAGTAAAAGCCTCTGATCCGTTTTTGACTATTGCCGCTTACCAACAATTATCCGAAGCTGTGGATTGCCCTTTGCATTTAGGGGTCACCGAGGCTGGTGGGAGGCGAGTTGGAACGGTAAAGTCTACTTTTGGTATTTCGAGCCTATTATGGGCTGGCATTGGTGACACCATTAGAGTGTCATTGTCTGCTGATCCGGTAGAAGAGGTCAAAGTCGGGTTTGATATTCTTAAAAGCTTAGGTCTTCGTACAAGGGGTTTGAACATAATTGCTTGTCCATCTTGTGCCAGACAAGGTTTTGATGTGATCAAAACGGTGGAAATTCTCGAACAGAGATTAGAGCACATTGTGGAACCGATCACTCTTTCGATCATTGGTTGTGTGGTAAATGGCCCCGGTGAAGCAATGTTTACTGATTATGGGTTTACTGGTGGTGGTGCTGGATCAGGAATGGTTTATGTTGCTGGCAAACAAGACCATAAAACCAGCAATGAAGACATGATAGAACATTTGGTGGAAATGGTTGAAACTAGGGCAAGTGAATTGCGTAAAGAGGCTGCAAAATGAGCATAATATCCGCAGAAAGATTGGCTCAGGTCATTGATCGATTTGACGAAGTAGAAGCTCGAATGGGTGTTGTAACTGACCCGGTTGAAATTGTTACACTTTCCAAGGAACATGCAGCATTAACGCCAGTTGTTGATGCAGCGCGCGCATTACAACAATTACACCAAGAGATAACCGACCTAGATGAATTGTTGGCTGATGCTGAAACTGATGCAGAAATGCGCGAAATGGCCACAGACGAAAGACGTGAATTGCTGGGCGCTTTACCTAAGCTAGAACACCAGATGCAGTTATTGTTATTGCCAAAAGACAAGGACGATGATGCACCGGTAATGTTAGAAATAAGAGCTGGAACCGGCGGCGATGAAGCGGCATTATTTGCTGGTGATCTGTTTCGCATGTACCAGCGTTTTGCCCAATTAGAAGGCTTTAAACTAAGTCCGGTTTCCTCAACCGCTGGCGACCATGGTGGCTATAAGGAGATCGTAGCCAACATTACCGGAAGCGGCGTTTACGGCCGTTTTAAGTTTGAAAGCGGCGTACATCGCGTGCAAAGAGTGCCAGACACTGAAACCCAAGGGCGGGTTCATACTTCGGCGGCTACGGTTGCCGTATTACCAGAACCAGAAGACGTGGACATTGTGCTTGAGGACAAAGACCTGCGGGTGGATATTTTTAGGGCTTCGGGGCCCGGCGGGCAATCGGTCAATACTACTGATTCGGCTGTGCGAATCACCCACCTTCCCACCGGAATTACCGCCAGCCAGCAAGACGAGAAGTCACAGCACAAGAACCGCGCCAAAGCCATGTTGGTATTAAAGGCCAGATTGTATGATCGTGAGCGAGCGATAGCTGATGCAGCAATGGCTGCTGAGCGCAAAGACCAAGTCGGCTCTGGCGATCGTTCAGAGAAGATACGAACCTATAATTACCCGCAAGGAAGGGTTAGTGATCATAGGATCAATTTGACCATTCATAATTTACCCAAAATCATTACTGGCGATGCTTTGGCTGATGTGGTTGACGCTTTGTTGGCCGAAGACCAAGCGCGTAAACTAGCGGCATTGTCTGGCGAAGATGCCGGAATTTGAAACACCAAGCAAAGCCTCTGATTTAGCCGGTCAATGGCAAGGTTTAAGCTTTGCGAAATTATCGCAAAATTTACAACAACACTTAACTTTGGCCGGTATTGATGATGTTGGCACAGAAGCCAGATATTTACTGGCGGCGGTATTTGGCCAAGATGTCTGGCAAGCTGTTGCCGATCCGACACAATTTGCGCAATCAAAACCCTTGCAAAAGCTGGCAATTTTGGCCGCAAGGCGTTTATCCCGTGAACCCCTGTCGCACATTTTGGGCGAAAAGGGATTTTGGACACTGGATTTGAAGGTAAATTCCGATGTTCTTACGCCACGAGCTGATACAGAAAAGCTGGTCGAAATGGCATTGGAAATGAGCAAAGACCAAACAAGCGGAACAATTATTGATCTTGGCACTGGCTCCGGCGCGGTTTTACTGGCGTTTTTGTCCGAGCGGCCAAACTGGACAGGCACCGGAATTGATATTTCTGCCCAAGCATTAGATGTCGCCAAGCATAACGCCAAAACCTGTGATCTTGCTGATCGAACCGGCTTTATTTGCAGTAACTGGAATGATCTGCCAGACAGCGCTTATGATATGTTGGTTAGCAACCCGCCATATATCGCCAGCGACGAGCTAGCCGCCCTAGAGCCAGAGGTGGTCAAGTTCGAGCCGAACATAGCTCTTGATGGCGGCATTGACGGTCTTGATGCTTACCGTTGTTTGGCGGCCAAAATGCCAAGCCTGTTAAAACCACAAGCAGGCTTTGCGCTTGAAATTGGCCATACCCAAGCAAAACAAGTCACGGAAATTTTGCACAGTCAAAGTCACTTTACTGACTTAGAGCTTCATCAAGATTTAGCAGGCCGAGATCGGGTGGTTAGTGGATTGCGCCGGACATAGCACAATCAACCGCAACTTGCTCTATATTACTTAAAGCTCTAGGTTTGTTGAATGAAGTCTGCTTTTGAAGAAATCAAACAGGAAATGGGCAAAGGACCTTTGGTTCCTATTATGTTGTCTGTTGTATTTCTGGGCATACCGTTATTGATATTACTAGCCGGTTATAACAAGGACGATGCAGCAAAAGCATTACTGGCACCTGGCATTATATTAGCGATATTACTTGCTACTGGTTCTTTGCCCTTTTTTGGCATTTATTTTCACAACTTAGGAAAAAGATGGCCAGAACCAGTTCGTAAAAACAAGATCAAAGAAAAATTACGCCGCTCGGAGGTTTCTGGGCACGCCTTAATGTTTGTACTGGGCTTTTGGGTGTTGGCTTTTGGACTTTTCATATTCATTTACGGAATTGAGGCGTTTTATTCAAAAAGCATTACCATGACTAGATTTATGTACGGCTTGTTTTTAAGCAATTTTCTGTTCCTTTTCTCGCGAATGTTTATTGAGCGTTGGGCTTGGCATTTAAGTGTTTGGAAAAACAAGAAATTTCACCGAATTGGTGTTAGGTTTCGTCGACGGTTCAAAATAAAACGGCGCAGAAGACCTCACATCTCTCAGGTGAAAAGAAACCATAGAGGATCGGTTTTTAGTGTTGCCTCAGCGGTCGGAATAGCTGGTTTGGTTTATTGGCCAATGAACGATAACTTTCGTATGCCCATCTTGCTTACTTTAATGTTTGCTTCGATTATCAGTGCAATAGTTTACAAATTCTGGGGACGTAAATATAGAATCTGGCTTTGGTTTTTGAAACGCAAAATCAAAGCTACAATTAGCTTTGCAAAGACGTGATTATCGTTTGCTCAAGATAAAAGAGGCAACTAAAAAAAGGGCTTGGAAGTTTCGCCAAGCCGTACTAGGATAGTTTTGTTGCAGCCGAGAGATCGTGAAAATGTTCACAACATCTCGAAATGCTGATCTCGATATAATTTAGGGTTTCGAGTAACAACAACTTCATACAATTCATTTGGAATTTATGTATTTTTGACAACTAAAACTAAACAATTATTGCTTTGCTTAAAAGTATAACAAGGATAACAGCATGAAACGCGGCCGCCCCAGAAATAATCAGGGTAGACACCAAAACCAGAACAGAAAACCCAGCCCCAATAAGGCGTTGGAAAGTAATGGCCCTGGTATCAAAGTTCGTGGTGCAGCTTCGACCATTTTTGAGAAATACACCCAATTGGCTCATGATGCGACCACTGCTGGTGATCGAGTTGGCGCGGAATATTATTATCAATATGCCGAACATTATGGCCGTCTGGTACAGGCGCAAGTTCAAGAGCGCGAAAAACGCGAAGAAGAGCAACGGATCCAAAGAGACGTTAGACAAGCCGAATATGATGCCAGAAAAGCGGCAAGAGCTGGCGAACAACAACAGCAGCCACAAGAAACAAAACCTACAGAGCCAGCAGTTGAAACAACAAGTGAAGAGCCTGTTAAAAAGCCCGTCACTCGCCGCACCAATAAAAGCAAAGCAAAAGAGCAGTCCACGGCAAGCGAGATCGGTTTACCGGAAAGCGTTTTAGCTGAAATTCCTGCTAGTACAAAACCAGAGCCAGAAGAAGTTGCTCCGGTGGTTCGCCGACGTGTACGTCGTCCTAGAGCCAAGGTCGAAGCTACTACTGAAACAACAGAATAAATTTCTACATGTTTTGCTAAATTCACGGTAAATAAAAAGCCTCGATATCTTTCTAGGCTTTCCACAGTGGATAAATGCTTAAAAAGACTGGCCACGAAACAATATTGTTTTTACGCATCGCTAAAGCAATGCTTTATCAAAACCCATGTTTCATTGGGTTTAACGTATATTCACCATGTCAAAGAGCCGCAAACTGGCAGATTAAGGTCGCTTGCAAGACCATTATAACAAATGGGAGCAGGGCGAGCATGCCTTGAACTTATCCCCGCTGTCCAAGGGTGACTAAGGGTAAATGAGTGCTAAATATTTGCTAATTAACCCTCTCTCAAGGTGATTTCATTTGCCAATGATTGCAAAATGAGGGGTAAGCAGTAGTGCTAATGAGATCCTTATTCACCCTCCTTTTGTCTCGCGGTTAAATTGCTTCGCAACGACCTACGACGCGCGGCGAATGGTCGCCCCAAACCTAAAATGGGCGCCGTCGCACCTAGTTAATTCATCCGTTAACCATTCGCTACATGCAAGGATGGATTGCGGATCAAGCCCGCAATGACGAACGTAATTTTGATAACAAGCCGTGTGATGATGGTAGGAGGCTGCAATACGGTAATTATTTTCCACCATTCGTCATTGCACTACGTGCAGGGGTCAATTGCGGGTTAAGATTTAAGGGTTATTCCAACAAAAAACCCGAAAGCGGGATTAGCGCTTTCGGGTTAATTCGTGCTGTTGGCCACCATTATGGTTGCCAAACAAAACTGATTTAGTCAGCTAATTCAATATTGTCAGCCGCCTGTTTGCCACGGTTAGTGACAATTTCGTAGTTCACTTTTTGGCCGTCATTAAGACCGGCAATACCAGCTTTTTCCAAAGCGGTGATGTGTACAAACACGTCATTGCCGCCTTCTTCTGGTGAAATAAAACCGTAGCCTTTGGTGGCGTTGAACCATTTAACAGTACCTGTAGTCATTTTATGCATTCCTTAGCATCTAAAGTTAAGTTTCCAGCTTGTGCTGGAAAAACCAAGAGTTCAGTAAAGTCCGTAAATAAAGGTCTTGGTGTCTCTAGAAACTGGCAGAAATGATTGCAAGCCTATTAAATATTCTAAAGTCGGATCCTCGAAGCAGGAGCAGTAACGTTCGTCTTGCCACGCCATATATAGGGCTGAACTCAAAAAGCAAGTCGTTTTGTAATTATTCAACCAAGCAATAATTAGCTATTTTGCAGTTTTGCCATAACTAGCCGTTATTTTTCCTGCTTGCTCCAATAAGAAACACACGGAATTTTAGAAGTATCACAGCGCTTTGAATATTTAGCAGCAATTTGCGTAACCTCGTCAAGCAAGCCTTGGTCAAGGGTTATTGGCTCCAAGCCTAATCCAAGCAAATGCCCATTTTCCACCCTTAATTCATTTTCTGCATCTTCATTACGCGGGTTTTCAACATAAGCAATTTCAGCTCCGGTTTTATCGGTAATAATTTTAGCCAGATCTCGCACTCGGTGGGTTTCTGTCATCTGATTATAGATACAAACCCGCTCGCCTTGCTGTGGAGGATTTATCACCGCCAGCTCAATACACCTAACCGTATCTTGAATATGTATAAATGCCCGAGTTTGCCCGCCAGTGCCATGCACTGTTAATGGATAACCAACCGCAGCTTGCATCAAGAAGCGGTTTAGCACTGTGCCAAAATCACCATCATAATCAAACCGGTTGATCAGACGTTCATCTTTGCGCGTTTCCGTGGTTTGAGTCCCCCAGACAATTCCTTGGTGCAGATCGGTAATTCGTATTTTATCGTTTTTGTTGTAAAAAGCGAAAAACAACTGATCCTGAGTTTTGGTCATGTGATAGATAGAGCCGGGATTGGCTGGGTACAGAATTTCGGTCTCAACCAGCTCGCCAGCCCCATTTTCTATTTTAACCGTAAGATAGCCCTCAGGGATTTTAGCCCCTGCCGTACCGTAGCCATAAACCCCCATAGTACCCAAATGAACCAGATGCGAGTTTACCTCAGATTCAACAATCGCCGCCAAAACATTATTGGTGGCATTAAGGTTATTATCGACGGTATAACGTTTATGCCAAGCCGATTTCATTGAATATGGTGCGGCGCGTTGCTCGGCAAAATGCACTATACTGTCTGGCTTTAGTTCAGTTAATAAAGCCAACAAAGCTCCGTATTCTGCCGCCACATCAAGCCTAACAAAAGATATAGTATTTCCGGATACCTCTTTCCATGCAGCAATGCGCTCGCTCATTGGCCGGATAGGAGTTAATGAAGAAACCTCTAATTCATTATCAATATTTCGCCGCGATAAATTATCAACAATAGTTACATCATGTCCTTTTGCTGAAAGGTGCAAGGCACTTGGCCAACCACAAAAACCGTCACCACCTAAAATCAATACCCGCATTATTATTTTGCCTTTCTTTATTATATTCAAAACCTGAATTAAACAGCTTTTGAGTATAATTTCCTTTGTTACCCATCAACTTGTCCAAAAACCGGTTCCCACTTTTCGGGTCGATGTGGTTTAGTTCTTTTGCAACGCATCTTCAAATATTTTTCGAGCACTATCGCCAATCTGAGGGTTGCTTAAAGCAAAGTGAGCAATCGCTCGTAAATAACCCAGCTTGTTTCCGCAATCAAAATCCACGCCTTGATATTGTAAGGCATAAAATTCCTGAGCTTGCATCATTGTGGCCATAGCATCGGTTAATTGTATCTCCCCGCCAGCTCCAGCTTGTTGGTTTTCCAATAGTTCAAAAATTTCTGGCTGTAATATGTAACGGCCAGTAATTTTCAAATTAGACGGGGCCGAGCTAATATCCGGTTTCTCGATCATGGCTCGCATCTTGTAAATATCACCATCTTGCGAGACCGGGTCAATAATTCCGTATTTGCTTACATCTTCAGCCGGGATCTCATCGACGGCGATAATATTGCCACCATTTTTGTCGTAAACCTCCACCATTTGCGCCAAGCAGCTAGTGTCTGCTTTGATCAAAACGTCGGGAAGTAAAACCGCAAACGGCTCATTGCCAATAATATCTCTGGCGCACCAAATCGCATGGCCAAGTCCCAATGGTGCCTGCTGGCGAACAAAACTGGTTGATCCGGCTTTGGGCAAATTGCGGTGCAACTCATCCAGTATTTGTTGCTTGTCCTTTTGCTGTAACTTTGCTTCTAGCTCATACGCTGTATCGAAGTGATCTTCGATTGCGCTTTTGCCTCTACCGGTAACAAAAACTATATGTTCAATGCCAGCGGCTCTGGCTTCAT
>JAKITZ010000268.1 GCA_021647805.1 Robiginitomaculum sp. | reverse complement strand
TTGTTCGTGATAAATATGGAATTCCGCATATCTTTGCATCCTCTAGCCATGATTTGTTTTTTACCATGGGTGTGGCTCACGCTCAGGATCGTATGTTCCAGATGGATCTTTCGCGCCGAGCCGCCCACGGCAGATTATCGGAATTGGTTGGCTCGTTGACTTTGCGTACCGATGTGCAGATGCGGGTGTTGGGCTTGGGTGAAGCTGCTGATCAATCATTCAAGCAGTTGAACCAGCAAACCCAAGAAGCGTTTGCCGCCTATGCTAATGGGGTAAACTCGATCATTACCGCTAAGGACTATGTGCCGCCACCAGAATACACATTATTGATGACAAAACCAGAGCCTTGGCGGGCGCAAGACAGTGCTGCTGTTCTTAAAATGATGGCTTTTGGCCTGTCCGGTGATGCTTTGCAGGAACCAAAACTGGCCAAATTACTACAAATTCTTGGTAAAGAGAAAGCGGCGCAATTTCTTGCTCCATATCCTGATGATGCCCCGGTTACTTTGAGCAAGGGCGACCTTGGGTTATCGCAAGCAACCGCAGAAGATAATGACTGGCCAGAGCATTCTTCGGTCGGCGGTGAGCCGCCAAAAGGCTCTAATAATTGGGTTGTTTCTGGCGGCCTGACAGCTAGTGGTAAGCCGCTATTGGCTAATGATCCGCATTTATTACTCAGCACACCGGGTGTTTGGTATTTTGCCAGAATGCAAACACAAGATGCAATGATGTTAGGGGCGACCATTCCCGGTACGCCATTTGTTACCTTGGGTCGTAATGCCACGGCGGCATGGGGTTTTACCAATACCGGCCCTGATGTTTCAGATTTGTTCGTGCATAAGAGATCCGAGATTGTTACTACTGATACTGAAAGCTTGATAAAAGTTCGTTGGGGCAAGGATTTGCCAATTACTATTTCTCGTAATGAGCAAGGACCCGTGCTTGATCCGAACTGGTTTAAGCTTGGCGATATGGCCAAGGACGGTGAAGTGGTGGTCATTCAAAGCGCGCTTGATGATTGGGACGATATTACCGGCGAATTGGGCATTGCTTTGCTGGCGGCGGAGACTTTTGATGATTTTGTTACTGGTTTGCAGAGCTATAAAATGCCGCAACAAAACATGGTGTTTGCTGATACCAAGGATAATATCGGTTTCATTGCTCCGGCCAGAGTTCCAGTGCGCGACGAAGCCGGTAATTGGGTCGGCGAAATACCGTTTGCTGAGTTGCCAGTTTCAAGTAATCCAGAGCGGCAATATTACGCTTCGGCGAATAACAAGATTGTTCCAGATAGCTACCCGCATTTCATTACCTCTTCATGGTATGGTTTTCATCGAGTTCGGCGGATTGTTGAATTGATCGAGCAAACCGAATTACATGATAGACACTCATTTTCTCGTATGCAGATGGACACAGTTTCCGATCTAGCGCGTCGGGCGATCCTGCTGATTTCTTCCTCAGAGCCGCAAACTGCCGGTGGTAAGGAATTGCGTACATTGCTTGGCGGTTGGGACGGCAACCTTGCCGCTGATCGTCCTGAAGGGCTGATTTATTCGATGTGGATGCGCAACTTTACCAAAGGTCTATACGAAGATGATCTTGGCGATGATTTTAAGCAGTTCTGGGCGGCGCGTCGTGAGTTCGTCGATGGCGTGTTAGCTGGCCAATATGCTACTTGGTGCGATGATATTAGAACCAATGAGATGGAGAACTGCCAACAATTAGCTGGCATATCACTTGACCAAGTGGCCGAGCAATTAGCCGATACTTCCAAATCGGCGGTGGCGCAGTTGCAATGGGGCAAAAATCATCAAGCAAAATTCGCTCACCCATTGTTCGATAAAACCCCGCTGGGAAGATTTTTCAGTGTCAAAGTTCCTGTTGGTGGTGATGCTTCCACGATCAATGTTGCGCATACTGATTATAATTCCGGCAATTTTGATGTTTTGTGGGGGGCAAGCATGCGAGCCATATATGACTTTTCCGATATAGATAGCTCGCTCTTCATGCATGCCCCCGGACAATCGGGTAATGTCATGTCGCCGCATTACAGCGATTTGTTACAGGCGTGGGCTGATGGCGAATTTTTCGAGATCCGTTCCGATTGGACGGGGCAATCCCCACCACCAAATAGCCAAACCCTGATTTTGAAGCCGGAGTAGATTTGTATTTGCTGGTGAAATTCACATAAATAAAAATCATCCGCCAGTTTTTAGCATTTCCCCAGTGGATAAAAAGTGAAAAGCCTAGGCAAGAAGAAAATATTGTTTGCGAGGACTATTCGTAGATGCCCACCTATAACCCATGTTTCATTGAGTTTAGCGTATATTCACCATGTCAAAGAGCCGCAAATGTACGCATTATAGCCATCTGCAAGACCATTATAGCAAGTGGGTTTAAGAGGGGCATGGTTGAAACTTAC
>JAKITZ010000034.1 GCA_021647805.1 Robiginitomaculum sp. | reverse complement strand
CCAGCGGTGGTACCAGCGCTTTCAGTATTTTCCGGTAGAGGGCCGCGCGGTCCAATGTTTCGTCAGGGGGCATGGCGGGGCTTGAGGTCGGGTCGGTCCATGCTCTGTAGACCTGGTAGAGAATGTAGAGGCCAACCAGCATCAGGCCGGGGAGCAGGGCACCGGCAAACAGATCGCCAACCGAGATGGTTTTTGGCGAGAACAGCCCTTGCGAGCGTTGTGCCGTAGCATAGGCATTAGACATAACATCGCCCAACAACACCAATACAATCGACGGCGGTATTATTTGCCCCAAAGTACCAGAAGCGGCAATCGAGCCAGTCGCCAATTGCGGTGAGTATCCGCGCTTTAACATGGTGGGTAATGCCAATAAGCCCATAGTGACGACAGTTGCACCGACAATGCCGGTGGACGCAGCCAATAATGCACCCACCAGTATTACTGATATGCCAAGCCCGCCGCGCATATTGCCAAACAATTTGCCCATGGTTTCAAGTAAGTCTTCGGCAATTTTTGAACGCTCCAGCATCACCCCCATAAATACAAATAGCGGCACAGCAATAAGAACTTGCCGGGTCATAATCCCGCCATAGATACGGTTGGGAAAGGCCAGTAACATAGCCGCATCAAAATGACCGCTGGCAATACCAATGCCGGCAAAGGCTAATGCTACTCCGGCTAAGACAAAGGCCACTGGATAGCCAGAGAGCAAAAATAATATTGCTACGGCAAACATCAACATATCTAGGTTTTGCAATAAAAAATCAACCATGTCAGATTGTTTCTGTTGCTGCTTTGGTTGCCGGTAACGGTTGGCCAATTAGCTGTAATGTTCCGCGTAGGATTTGCGCCGAACCTTGCAATAACATCAATATTGCAAAAGCTGGAATGGCTGTTTTTAGCAAATACACTAATTGCAGTCCGTCGGCCTCTGGTGAGCCTTCCAGTACTTTCCACGAAATAGCTATAAAACTTTGCGATACAATCAAGATGGTTAGGCATGAAGGTATCAAGAAGAAAAATGATCCTAGTATATCAATGATCGATTTTTGTCTTGAATCAAGCTGTGAAAAAAACACATCAACCCGTACATGACCGTTGTGAAGCAAGGTCGCGCCAGCGGCAAACAAGAACAAAAACCCGTGCATATAGATCACTGCTTCTTGCCCCTTTAGTGAGCCAACACCAAATACATATCTACCAATTACCAAAGCTGCTGTTAGCAAAACCATGGCAGCAGCAAACCATTTAACTATTTCGATCAATGCTTCGCTAACGCGATCAATAATAGCAACTAATTTCCCAGCCCAAACAAATGATTGCTGGTTTTGTTGTTGCCATTTAACGCTAATCAGCAACCAAAAAGCCATTAACACTAATGGATTAAATGCCAAAATTATCCAATAAAAATTTAAGCTATTCACAAGTCGCGTACTCGCAAATAGCCGCCATCACCATATTGGCTCATGCGTTTGGCACCGCTTAAGGCTGACATATAGCTGTCATAAATCTTCTTGGTGGCAGGGTCGGAATTTGCGATGTCTGATAAAACGTCCCTAGTGACATTGCCTAAGGTTCGCCAAATATCATCGGAGAAAGTGCGCATTTGCACCCCATGATCATCGACTAAAACTTTCAAAGCTCGCTGGTTTTCCCAATGATACTGCGACATTGACAGAACATTTTCTTGATTACAGGCGGTTTTAATAGCAAAGCGCTCATAATCGCTAAATGAATTCCAAACATCAAGATTTACCCCTAATGACAGGATCGGGCCAGGTTCATGAAATCCGGGACCGTAATAATAAGAAGCTTCACGATAAAACCCGAAAGCCAGATCGTTCCACGGGCCAACCCATTCTGTGGCATCAATGGCACCTGATTGTAATGCCTGATAAATCGCGCCGCCAGCCAATAGTTTTGGTACGCCGCCAACGGCCTTGATCACATCACCGCCAAAGCCGGGTATTCGCATTACCAGTCCCCGAAAGTCATCAATAGTGTTGACTTCTTTTTTGAACCAGCCACCCATTTGTGAGCCGGTAGAGCCGCCAGCCATTGCCATGATATTAAATTGTTTTGATAAGGCTTGCCATAATTGATTGCCGCCACCAAATTCCATCCATGACATGGCTTCGATACTGGTCATGCCAAATGGTACTGCGGAGAAAAAAGCAAAGCCTTTGGATTTGCCCTGCCAGTAATATTCTGTGGCATGATAAATATCAGCAGCTCCAGAAGATACAGCGTCAAATTCTTGATGCGCCGGTACCAATTCACCAGCACCAAACAGTTTGATTTTTAACGAACCTTCGGTGAGTTTTTCTACTGTTTTAGCAATGCGTTCGGCTGCGGTTCCCAAGCCGGGGAATTGCGGTGGCCAAGATGTGACCATATTCAGGTTACGGGTTTTCTTGAGGTTAACAGCCGGGGCAGCTGGTGCGTCGGCATTCGTTGGCTGTTCCGATGCGCCAGAACATGCAGCAAGAAGCCCGGTAACACCTAGTCCGCTTGCTGCCAATAATTTTCGTCTATCAATCTTCTTCATAATGTTGATCCCCTAAAGTTTCCCAATTATTACCTTGCAGTATTTGTAAAGGAGTAAACTGGTCTTTGTAATTCATTTTTTGACTTTTCTGCACCCAAAAGCCCAAATATAAATATGGCTGTTTAGATGATTTTGCGCGATTAATATGGTCAATGATCATGAATTTCCCTAATGAACGCCCAGCAAATTCAGGATTAAAAAAACTATAAACCATTGATGCGCCGTCACTAAGTTGATCTATCAAGGCCGAGGCAATCAATTCGTCTTGTTCATTACGATAATCGACCAGTTCGGTTGCAACAGATGTCTCTTCGATCAATTCGGCAAAGTCATCTTCGTCCATTCCCTCCATGCCGCCAGAAATATGCCTTGCACATAGGTATTTTGAGATCAGAGCATAGTGCTCTTCATCGGCGATGGCAGGTTTAACAGAACGTATTAAATTTTGGTTTTTGCGAGTAATTCGTTTTTGCGAGCGTGATGGTTGATAATCTGCAGTAACTATCCGGCATGATTTACAAGCATTACAAGATGCACAAGCCGGGCGATAAGATATGTTTTGCGCCCGACGAAAACCGATAGAGGTGAGCATGTCATTTAGCTCTCTACCATCGGATTTAGCCAAATAGGTAAATAGTTTTGTTTCTTCACGATCTGGCAAATAAGGACACGGAGCCGGTGCCGTTAAAAAGAATTGTAATTGTTTAGGATTTAGCGGGTAGGTCAATTTACACCCCTAAAACATATGGAGCCGCCAGCGCAAACGTAAGCCATAACAATAAGATCAATGGCACGCCCACTTTGGCGTAATCGATGAATTTATAATGCCCTGGCCCCATAACTAACAAATTGGTTTGATAGGCAATCGGCGTGGCAAAGGAGCAGTTAGCCGCATATATTACCGTAAGCACAGCTGCCACCGCTAGCTTGCTTTGTTCGTCTGGGGTGCTGGCAAAGCTTTCGGTGGCTCGCACGGCAATTGGCGCGAACAACACCGCAGTGGCAGCATTCGATAATACATTGGTCAATACCGCCACCACCCCGAACAGGCCAATAAATAACCCAATTACCCCGTAAGGTTCGGCCAGTCTCACCGCCGTTTGCGCGATAAGATCCGCTCCGCCAACAGCTTGCAATGCACCGCCCATGGCAAAGGCTGCGCCGATAAGTAAGAATATACGTAAATCCAGCGAACGCACGGCTTGGCGCATATTTAGGCAATTAGTGGCGATCATGGCAATCGCTCCGGCCAATGCTGCGTGTAATATCGGCAACATTCCGGAGACAACCAATATGATGATTACCGCAAAAATCAGTCTGGCGATAATCGCACGACGGATATCTGGAACTTCACTCATTGACCATAACAGCACCAATAAATCGCGGTCATGGCGCAATGATCGTAAGTCTTTTCTGGCTCCGAAAATCAATAAATCATCACCAGCTTGTAACCTAATGGACGATAATGGTTTGCGTACCATTTGCGCTTTGCGCTCAATGCCTAAAACAATACAGCCAGTGCGAGAACGAAACTCGGTCGAGGCTAGGCTTTGCCCGACATAGCGGCCATTAGGTGCGACCACGGCCTCGGTTAAAGCCAATTCGCCTTCGGGATTATCTTCGGTTGCTTTGGCGCCGGTGTTGAGCATGGAATTAAGCAAGCTGGCATCGGATTTTAATAAATCAGACAGCGCGCTTCGGGTGGCGGCAATAGTCAATATGTCACCGGCGCGTAATTCCGCTTCGTCGGAAAACGGTGGCAGGAATTTTATCTTGCCTCTTTGCACCATTCGCACAGTAACCGATGTTAGATCAGGGAACATTCCGGCCACCGGCGTATCGCCTTCGTGTGAATGTCCGGGAGTTATTTCAATTTGTGCTGTTGATTGTCGTCCGGTGCCGCTGGCATTGTCGGCTGGTACTCTTTCGGGCATTAATTTTCGACCAATGGTCGCAATATATATCAAGCCGACTGCGGCCAGAACCAGCCCCATTGGTGTTTGCGTGAAAAAGCCAAGCTCTATATCGGTTTCTTGCGATAAAACATCAGCCACTAGCAAATTGGTCGAAGAGCCAATTAAGGTAATCATTCCGGCCAATATGGAAACATAAGACAAAGGCATCATAACTTGTGACGGTGAAGTGCCAACCTTGGCGGCGATTGATGCTAATACCGGAATGAACATTATCACCACCGGGGTGTTATTGATAAATGCACTGATCAGCATCACAAAGAAAAACAATGCCAAAATAGTTAGAACTGGTTGTTTGTCGTGCATGTTGGCCAAAAACCGCGACGGGCCTTCCATAGCACCGGTTTGAAAGATGCCTTGGCCAACCACCAATAAAGCCAAAATGGTAATCAATGCAGGATTGGCAAAGCCCGATAGAATATCGCTTGCACCAAAATCAACGCCGGCTACCGGCATAGTTTGGAAGAATATTAGAAAGAAAACGATCGCAGCAATCGAGACAATTTCAATGGAAAACCGTTCCATTGCGTACATCACAACAATAATGATCACGGCAGCACTGATTATCAGTAATTGTAATATCTCTAATGTCACCCCATATCCTTTATAGTATATTTAAGTTTCTCGAATCAAGAGTAGCAGAAAATTCAGTTTTGTTATCCCCTTGGCAGGGAATTTATGCTTAATTAGTCGAATGGAGAATGAATGATGACAAAAGCGGCAAAATCTTCGACTGAACGCGAAGATGCAAACGATCAAGTTAAAGCCGATGAACCGGTTGTTTCGCAAGAAGGTAACTTGCCTGACGGAACTATCGAAAATATTGATGAAAGCCCGTTGCATCATTTGGCGGTCATGCGCCACGACCCCGAAGCAATTCGTGATGCGTTCGAAAATGGAATTTATCCATATAAAACTAAATTAAAACGCAAATCTTACGAGAAACACAAAGCAGAATTGCAAGTTGAATTGTTAAAAATGCAGCGCTGGGTAGAAGAAACCGGCCAGAAAATAGTGATGATTTTTGAGGGACGTGATGCCGCCGGTAAGGGGGGAACTATTAAGCGCATTACCGAGCACCTTAACCCACGGGCAACCCGGGTGGTTGCGTTGGCCAAGCCAACTGATCGCGAGCGTAATCAATGGTTTTTCCAACGCTATATCCGTCATTTGCCGACCGCTGGAGAAATAGTGTTATTTGACCGTTCTTGGTACAACCGTGCCGGTGTCGAGCGGGTGATGAACTTTTGCGAGCCGGCAGAATATCTCGAATTCATGCGCCAAGTTCCCGATTTGGAGCGCATGTTAGTTCGCTCCGGTGTGCAGATTTTCAAGTTTTGGTTTTCTGTGACCAGAGATGAACAATTACGGCGTTTTAAGTCGCGGGAGTTTGATCCACTAAAACAATGGAAATTATCACCGATTGATCGGGCTTCCTTGAACAAATGGGATGATTATACCGAAGCAAAAGAAGCAATGTTTTTTTATACTGATACTGCTGATGCCCCGTGGACGGTCATTAAATCCAATGACAAAAAACGCGCCCGTCTTGAATGTATGAAGCACATTTTATCCAGCCTGCCATATCCTAATAAGGACAAACATTTGGTACGAGGTCCTGATCCTTTGATCGTTGGCGGAACCCACCATGTAATTGGCCATTCGGATCATATAATAGGTGCTAGCCTGCATCCTGATTTACGCCGGGGATCAGAAGAGGTAAAGTGATTTATAACTCGTCGATAAACCTTGTTCCGTCGATTTCAAGACCGCGAATAACTGCTTTGCCATTTTCATCAACAGACAAGATTATTCGCATTTTGCTTTCCTCGACCTTCTTTTCCAACGCCAACGCACTTACCTTATCGGTAAAATAGCTTTCGATATTGTATTGTATTTTGATCCTGTTATTTGGTTGTTCTGCAAATCCTTGTACTATTTTCCAATAACTCCATACTCGCCCTTGGATGAAAATTGATCCTTCTGCTGGCTGCTGCTTGGTTATAGAAGTGATATTAAAATTTTCGTTTTCATCCCTTGTTAATGAGACAAAAATCTTATCACCTTTATTAAAATCATCATCTCCTAGGACGCTACTAGGATGAATTTCATGTAAAGGGGTTTTAATGATTACATAATGGCCGCGAAACAGTGATCTTGGGTCTACCGGCTCCATATCGAGAATAATCTCTGTGCCATTATTGCGGGCTTGTTGATGACCCCAGATCATCGACAATAAAAATGCCGTTAAAACAGCACATAAGCCCAATAATGCAGCAATACGGATCATGACGCGGCCTTTTGGTTTTCTATTTGCTGTTTGGAGTTCTTGCTTAGTCGCAAAGCGATAACCGACAGGATAAGCAATAGCAGGCCACCGATTAGGAAAAACAATGAAGTGTTCAATAAGTCTTTGAAAGTTTCAAAATAAACATACAAGGCTTGGGCGGTAAAACCGATACCACCAAGCCATAGCAGATAGTTTTGTCGGCTATTAGTTCCATGAACCAATAACATTATACAAGAGGCAAAGAACACCGCTCCATACAGCATTTGCACCAGTATCTCGCTAGTAATGATGATAATCGCCGGGTTGAACAAAATCAGTGCCGAGCCAGTAAAAATTGATATTGCTAACAAAAATGGTAATGATTTAGTCCGCCAGTGCCAAACCAGCAAAGCGACAATTAACAGCAATGCACCGGCTAAAACACCAAGTAACAGATATTCATTGTTAAAGGAATTAAAACCAAATTGCTGAGAGAAAGCGGTGGTTAAGACCGCTAACGCCAGCCAGCCGACAAAAACATTGCGTCCGAAAAATCCCTTTGGCAGTAAAGAAAATAATAGAGCGGCAATAATAAACACTCCGCCATTAAGGGAAAATAACATTCCAATTTCAATATCAAATGTGTCAACGCCCCTAAACAGGCAGGACGACAAATAAACTATTAGGGAAATCGCTATTATATGCAGGCTAACTTTGGACTTTAACCTGATAGCAGAAAAAGCAAGAATAATTGCCAGAACAGGGAATAACCATAATTGCAGATTATCTGGTATATTGCCGGCAAATGCCATGCTCATCCAAAGTCCAGCCAGCAAGCAACTAAAAATCAATATCGGTTTGGATTGCAAGATAAAAGCGGTGGTAAATGCGCCAAAGAACCAGATCAATACTCCGGTCGGGTAATGGGCTTGAATATTAAAGGTCTGGGCAATCAGCATAATACCGGCGCCAAACAAAATTGCCCCCAATAATCCAAAGGCATGGGCGTAAACCATCACTTTGCGGCTAAGAGCAAATGCTGCGATGAGAAAAGCAATCCACATTGCCGATAAAATCAATGCAACCCGTATTAACTTGCCCATTCCTGCCCAGTTTGCGGCGACAAAGCTAATCGCGGCAAACCCGAGTAACACCACACCTAAAATTACCAAAATGGAAATTACATTCATTGATGACTTTTTACTGGCCGCATGTTGTAATATTTTGTCTTTGTGATCGGCATCAACCCAGCCCTGATCAATCCAGTGGCCAAGGTCTTGTTGTAAGGTTTTCATATAAAATGGTGTTCGCATTAAATTATTATAGCTGGTTGGTGACGGTTTGTCATCAATTCTATTAATGCATTTTGTTGTGGTATTTAACTCTATCCCTTACTGTCATCACACGACTTGTCCGGGTGATCTAGTTTTCCGTGTTCGGTATACGAACAAGTCGGGGCATGATGAGGCGTAATGATAGCTAATATCGAGACCCCCTCAACCCAACCTTCTCCCCAGTGGGGAGAAGGATTCCTAATTACCGCTCCGTCGTAGGCGTGAATTTTTAGTGGTCGCAATCTTTTGTCGTAAAACCGGTTCCCACTTTTACTGAAGATTGCTCCGCTCACACTTCGCCGCGAGACAAAGGAGAAGGGTGCATAACAAGGGTCAGGTGATACTTAAGGGTAACCCTTCACTGACACTCAACTGGTAAACAAAAGTAATATTTGATATCTCAAGCAGCTCTTAATTGACCCTCATTGACCCTTGATAGCACTTGAGGGTTGGGGATAAGTCACAAGAATACTCGTTTTGTCCTCAGCTGTTATAATGGTGTTGCAGCAGGTCATAATCTATCTGTTTGCGGCTCTTTGATATGGTGAATGCATAAAAAACTCAATGAAACGTGGGTTTTGGTGGAGCATGCAAAGAGGTTTGTAATATCAACAAATGCTTTATTGCCGAGCCTTTTTCTATTTTATCCGCGGAAGAAAATTTCAAAAATGTCCAAGTTTTTTTTATAAGCCGTTTTTTGGCGTACTTATTTACGTAATTGGAAATTATCGCCTAACAGCGTATCCAATAATGGTTGGTTCCATTGTTCTGTTTGCGGCGACCAGAAGGCAAATTCGGCGGCAAAATCAAATACGCACCAGCCAATATCGTTGGCTTCTGTTGCTTCGCGCATTGCCGTGATCCATTTGATCCGCGAAGCTGCGGGGGCGGTTTTGTGAACTCCGAACTCGCCCAACCAGACCGGCATGCCGGTGTGACGCTGAATACTGGCGGCTTTGGCGACGGTGGCCGCTAAGTTTTCGCGTTGTTTAGCACTGCCCCATTCAGTTCCTATGGGCGGGGCATCGGCGAACCAGCTGGCTCCTTGGTGAGTGAAATCATAAGGATCATAATCATGGTAAGTCAAAACCAGCCGTTTGTCATAAGGCGCTTCTAACTTGGCCAAGCCGTCGATTGAATTCCAGTTATCGCCACCAACTATGATCCAGCGATTGGGGTTGGTCTTACGAATGTCGGTAATTAGCACTCGCATCAGGGTTTCCCAACGCTTGCCGCTCATTTTATCCATTGGCTCGTTCAGTAACTCAAACACTACTGCATCAGGCGCATTGGCATAATGCCAAGCGATTTGTTGCCAAATTGCCCGCATTCTTGGGGTTTCAACGCTCGGATTTTTATCCAACTCTTCGTAATTATGTACGTCTATTATGATCATTAAATCGTTATCAAGTGCCTGTGTCACGACTTCATCAACACGGGCAAAAAACTTCGGATCAATAGTGTAGGGGGCTTGTTTTGCGGTGTGCTGTGACCAGGCAATCGGAATTCTGATGCTGTCAAAACCGGCTTTGGCGATGGCCTCGATATGTTGTTCCTTGATGACATAACCCCAATCGCCCTCAGTCGGCGCGTTTAAGGCATTGGCCATGTTGATGCACTTGCGAGCAGGAAAATCCGCAACTTGCGCCGGTGCAATGACCGGTTTACAGCCAATAATTCCAAGTAATATGAAAAGTATAATCCGCATTCTGCCAGTATATCGTGGAAGGATTTTGAAATAGTGAACTTAATTTATGTGTTCAAGTCCGTTCGTTAAGCCATTGTCCAATTTGCTTTCGGCGGCTATGAACAGGCAAAAGATTGTTGCTATTAAGCGGAGGTTTGCTTGTTCAAGAAAATTCTAATTGCCAATCGCGGTGAAATTGCGGTTCGAGTATTACGTGCCTTAAAGAAGATGAACATCAAAAGCGTGATGGTGTATTCTGATGCCGATGCTGGGTCGTTAGCCGTAGAGTTGGCTGATGAGGCAATTCATATCGGCGGCAGTGCTGCAAGTGACAGTTATCTATTGGCGGATCGAATTATTGCGGCGGCCAAAGACACTAATGCCGAGGCTATTCATCCAGGCTTTGGCTTTTTGTCGGAAAATGCCGGTTTTGCTGAAGCTTTAGCCAAAAACAATATTGCATTTATTGGCCCGAACCCTAATGCCATCAAGGTTATGGGCGATAAAATAGCCTCGAAGAAATTTGCTGAAAAAGCCGGTGTGAGTACAGTTCCGGGCAGTTTGGGGCTTATAGAAACCCCCGAACAAGCGGCAAAAGTCGCTGCCGAAGTTGGTTATCCAGTGATGATCAAGGCCTCTGCTGGCGGCGGTGGTAAGGGCATGCGGGTTGCTTGGGACGAGACGGAAGCCTTAGAAGGGTTTACTTCGGCAAGAAATGAAGCCAAGGCGGCTTTTGGTGATACTCGGATATTCATTGAGAAATTCATTGAAGACCCACGGCATATCGAAATTCAGGTGCTTGGCGATAAACACGGAAACTGCATTCATCTAAATGAACGTGAATGCTCTATCCAACGGCGCAACCAAAAGGTTATCGAAGAAGCTCCAAGTCCGTTTCTTGATAGCAAAACCCGTGATAAAATGGGGGCGCAGGCGATAGCGTTATCGAAAGCGGTTGATTATGACAGTGCCGGAACTGTTGAGTTTATTGTCGATAAAAATCGTAATTTCTACTTCTTGGAGATGAATACAAGGTTGCAGGTTGAACACCCGGTAACTGAAATGATCACTGGCGTTGATTTGGTCGAGCAGATGATCAAAATTGCCTATGGGATGAAGCTTGAGCTTAGCCAATCTGACATTGGAATTGACGGTTGGGCAATGGAATCTCGTGTTTATGCCGAAGACCCGTATCGTGGGTTTTTGCCCTCAATTGGTCGTTTGAAGCATTACCGAACGCCAGCGCAAAGCGATCGAGTTCGCATCGATAGTGGTGTGCGCGAAGGTGATCAAATATCGATGTTTTATGATCCGATGATTGCCAAATTGATTACTCATGGCCCGGACAGAAAGGCCGCTATCGAGGAAATGCGAAAAGCTTTGGACGGGTTTCAAATCAAAGGTGTGCAGGCAAATACTCCATTTTTGTCAGCAATTTACGACCAAGAACGGTTCTGTAGCGGAAATATTACTACTGGTTATATCGCCGAAGAGTTTCCTGATGGGTTTTCTGGGGTTGTTGCTAATAAAAAGCAAGTTCGGCAATTATCTGTCTGCGCCGCCTATGTTCATGCAAGGTTTGTTGTTAGAGCGTCGCAAATATCTGGGCGTATATCACCTGTACAGCCATTAGCGCGTGATTGGGTGGTGTTGCTTGATCGTAAACCGTATCCTTTGCAGGTGAGCCTGTGTGAGGGTGGGGCAGACTTGTTTATCGACGGGAAATGGCGACATTTGGAAACCAAATGGCAACCGGGGCAACACTTGTTCACTGGGCAGTTAGATGGCAATGAGTTTTCCGTGCAGTTTGATGATTTAACAGAAGGTTATGTGTTAAATACCAGAGGTATAACAATAACTGCTTTGGTGTGTTCACCTAGAAGTGCCGAGATACATTCAATCTTACCGGAAAAAGAACAGGCTGATACTGGAAACTTAGTCACTAGCCCAATGCCAGGAACTATAGTTCGAGTTGATGTAAAGGAAGGGCAAAGCATTCAAATTGGCGAAACTTTACTGGTGGTAGAGGCAATGAAAATGGAAAATGTAATTCGCGCCGAACGCAAAGCGGTGATAAAAGAAGTTCGGGTGATAGCTGGTGATACAGTAAGTGCCGATGATTTGCTGATTAGCTATCAATAATGGTTGTTAGTGTTGTATTGCTTATCGATAAGTGCTAGTGATGTTTTCGATGAGAATAATTTTATAAAAAGGAATAATTATGGGAAGTTTATTGTTTAGCTTTAAGGGGCGTATCAATGCAAGCCAGCTGTTAAGGGGCTTTATTGTTGTTATTATTATTAGCTTCATTTTGGGTATGATTCCATATTTCAGTATTGATTTGTGGTGGTTAAGCTCATTTGGAATCGTGTTGATATGGCCTTGGTTGGCATTGTTTGCCAAACGTTATCATGATGCCGGTAAATCTGGCTGGTTGGCTTTATTACCTTTAGTGGTTTCGTTTGCGATTAATTTTGGTGTTGGCCAAGTTTTGTTAAAAATGATACCAATCGACACTAGTGTCTCTGAAGAAATGGCTGTAAGTGGCGATGTTGGTGGTGCCATGACCGCTGCTATAGAGGCTTCAATGCCGCATATAATTCCTGGTGCTATTGCCGGGGTGGTGATTACATTGGCAATTGTCTTTCTGTTCAATGCTATGCTCAAATCTGATCCGGAAGAAAACCAGTTTGGCGTACCAGTCAATTAAGGTTGTATTAATCTTGTAAGTTACTGAAAAGGCAGGGATTTCCCCTGCCTTTTTGTATTCAGTTTGCTTCAGGAAAAACCATCGCAATTTTGTTGCACCATTGATGAATTTGTGGCCAACCAATATCGCTACTTCCAATAAGGCCAAGGCGAACAATTACCAAATCCCGTGACGGATCAATCCAAATTATCTGCCCCTCATGACCTTGTGCTGAGAATGCAGTATTCGTGCTGTCAGCACTGATCCACCAACCTGCACCATAAACATCGCTATTATTTGCAGGGGTTTTTGTTGTGGAGAAATTCACCCAGTTTTCAGGCAATATTCTCTGGTCGTCCCAAATGCCATTGCGCAAAAACAAATACCCAAATTTGGCAAAATCTCTGGCCGATGCCCAAACTAGCGATCCGCCCATGAATGTGCCTGCCGGGTCAAATTCTAGCTGCACGTCCATTCCTAACACATCAAACAATTTGCTATCGGCAAATTCTACCATCAAAGCAGGATCAATGGGAGCGTTGGCAGGTTGTTCGGTGATGAGTTTTTGTATGGCGTTGCCTAGCAAGTGATACCCAGCCGAAGAATAATTCCAGTCCGTGCCAGGTTCATTCTGCAAAGGTAATTCTTTGACATAGGAAAGTGTATCAAACTTTCCTTTTCCGAACATCATTTGCACTACATCGTTTTTGGCAAAATTAGGTTCGCCAATCTCCGAGTATTGAAGGCCATCGGTCATATTCAACCATTGTCGCCAACTAATCTTTGCCCGTGGATCGTCGTTTGCCCAAGGGCTGGGCATTGGCTGATCTATATCTTTGATCATATCCAGTTCAACAGCTCTTCCAACCATAGCCGAAGTGATCGATTTGGCCATTGACCAGCTTATTTGTTTGGTGTTTTGATTAAACCCATCGGCATAATGTTCTGCGACTATTTTGCCTTGATGAATAATGATTATGCTTCTGGTTTCGCTAAGGCCGCCATTTATGGCCTGTTCGATTAGCGGGGTTAAGACTTGTTGCGTTTCAACTGGTAACTCAATCGTTTGCCAGTTGTTCGTCGGCCAGTCTTGTCCAAACGGCTGCAGGGGCAGGGCGCTAGGCTCATTATCATTAGCTATGGCTGATGTGTTGAGCAACCAGCCGCTAAAAAATAATAAAACCAGAATTTGCTTGAAATTCATAATTGTCTCCCGTTAAGTTAGCCATACTAGAAATGCTGAAAAACCTTAGTTTTTAGTATACTTTTTCTTTGTGATCTATCAACTTACATGAAACCTTTTTATACAATGGAGGCTGGAATGAAAATCGTCAAAGGTTTAACTGCTCTGGCGGTTATATTGGTTATTATCGGCTTTGCTGTTTGGCAATATTGGGCAAAGGATATGTTGGTCAATATTCAAGTGGCCACGGCTTATACCGCCAAAAACATATGTTCTTGTAGGTTTGTTACTGAACGAGAATTGCAAAGCTGTTTTAGTGATTTTACCGATGATATTAGTAGCTTGAAAATTACAGAAAAGAGCAATGAGATAATATCCAAGGCTCCGCTTGGTTTGTCTGTTTCTAAAGCGAAATATGCATCTGGAATTGGTTGTTCTTTGGTGAAATGAAATTCTACGGCAATGGTGCAGCAACAATTTCTAACATTCCGAATTGCGCAATAAATTGAGACATAAGAACTGCATCTAACTCAGTCATAGATTGGTTTTTTCCCAAATCAGCAAGGCTAGTAACCCCAAGATCAGAAATGCCACATGGAACGATAGCCTGATAGTGCGATAAATCAGGGTCAACATTGATAGAGATGCCGTGAAAACTTACCCATTTGCGAATACGGATACCAATTGCTGCGATTTTAGCTTGGCTATCTTTGCCGGCAGGGATCTTCTTATCACCTCAAACCCCGACCCGTT
>JAKITZ010000267.1 GCA_021647805.1 Robiginitomaculum sp. | reverse complement strand
AGCAGCACCAAAGCCACGCCAATTACGAACCAGCAAGACAATTCGTCTCAAGCTCATACGATCCGGTCCGGCAATCTCCATTTGAATATTTACCGGCGCGGTATCTTCTAGCAGGCGACTTACCACCTTAGTCACATCTCGCATATGTACAGGTTGAAAATTAGTGTTTCCGAACACCAAAGGAATAACCAACGGCAAGCCAGCCAAAGCCCGAATTACTGCCGAACCGCCATAAACATTACGATCCAACACCAATGATGGTTCCAATATACACCATTTAAGCTTTGATTGTTTAACCAGCTCCGCACCGGCAGCTTTTGTTCTGGCATAAGCCGTATTAGCAGTGGGATCAGCGCCTATGGCAGAGAAATGAATAAATTTCGTAACGCCAGCCTGCTCACAAGCAGTAAGTAACGCCTGCAAGCCAGTAACATGAGCATTTTTGGTACTATCAGAGCCGCCATCTTGCAGCACCCCGACACAGTTCACCACCGCATCCACATTTTCAAGTTTTGGCAACCAGTCTTGCGGATCATGGTCAGTGTTAAAATCACAATGCACCCAAGGAATATTGGGATAGCGTTTTCGCGCCAGTTTTATTTTGCGACCGGCGCCAATAATCTGATGACCTTCGGCAATAAGGCGAGCGCAAACCGCGCTGCCGATAAATCCGTAGCCACCTGTGATCAGAACTCGCATCAAAGTTTCTAGCTAAAAGGAAACGCTAGGTTAAAATGGAACCTCGTCATCAACATCATAATCCTTGGCTGGCGCTGAACCAGCAGATGGCGTGGAACTGGCGTAATTGCTTTGTCCGCCGCCAGAGCCGCCGCTATAACCACCGCCCTCGCCCCGGCTATCAAGCATTTGCAACTCACCGCGAAAGTTTTGTAACACCACTTCGGTGGTTCGTACTTCTTGGCCGTCACGATTAGTGTATTTGCGGGTTTGCAAGCTACCTTCAAGATATACTTTGGAGCCTTTTTTCAGGTAATTTTCTGCGACTTTTGCCAGATGTGTATTAAAAATAACAATATTATGCCATTCGGTTTTCTCGCGCCGTTCGCCGGATTGCTTGTCTTTCCAAGTTTCCGACGTGGCAACAGAAAAAGTCACCATCCTATCACCAGAAGGCATTGAACGTGCCTCTGGGTCGCGCCCCAAATTACCAACAATAATTACTTTATTTACGCCTGCCATTTTAATCCCCTTAATATTTAATATCAGCATTATCGCCGGATGTACTGACTTGAATGCTGGTCACTGATTCTTTGGTAGTCTGGTCCTTCATCACAAAATATGCCAGTCTTTTTTAGCAAATAGCTGCAAGACAATAAATCCCGCATAGCGTATATTACCTGTCATTTACATAAGCCTCATTTTATGTTTTTTAAGTTTAGTTTTCTTCCCATCAACTTATCCAAAAACCGGTTCCCACTTTTTGGATCGATGGGATATGGACAAAGCAATTTGTTCACTTTATGTTCTGCAAAACACTATACGTCAAGATGAGTCGAGGAATTTTATGGCACCAAATTTGAAAATCATCCGCGTTATTGGTGCCAAAGAGCATAATTTACGCAATATTGACGTCGATATTCCCCGTGACAAATTAGTAGTAATCACCGGCCTGTCTGGTTCCGGCAAGTCATCTTTGGCGTTTGACACCATCTATGCAGAAGGCCAACGCCGCTATGTAGAAAGCTTATCTGCCTATGCCAGACAGTTCTTGGAGTTAATGTCAAAACCGGATGTCGAGCGCATTGAGGGCTTATCACCAGCCATTTCTATCGAGCAAAAAACCACATCTCGCAATCCTAGATCCACCGTTGGTACTGTCACCGAAATTTATGACTATATGCGTCTGTTATGGGCGCGGATCGGAGTTCCTTATTCTCCGGCCACTGGGCTGCCAATCACTTCACAAACTATAAGCCAAATGGTCGACAGGTTAATGGAATTGCCGAACGGAACCAGACTTTACTTGCTGGCGCCGATCGTTCGTGGCCGCAAAGGTGAATACAAAAAAGACATTGCCGAATTGATGAAGCAGGGTTTCTTGCGGTTAAAAGTTGATGGTGAATTTTATGCCATTGAGGACTTTCCCGATCTCAACAAAAAGTACAAACACAGCATTGATGTTGTGGTTGATCGCGTAGTTATCCGCAATGATCTTGAAAGCCGTTTGGCCGATAGTTTACAAACAGCATTAAAACTTGCCGATGGGCTGGTAATGGCTGAATTTGCCGAAAAACAAGATCATGAAAAAGACAATGAAATAGTTTTTTCCGAAAAATTTGCCTGTCCGGTTTCCGGTTTTACCATTGAAGAAATAGAGCCACGTCTGTTTTCTTTTAACAACCCGTTTGGGGCTTGCCCCACTTGTGACGGTCTTGGCATCACTTCGCGTTTTGATGCTGATCTGGTGGTTCCAAACAGTGAT
>JAKITZ010000033.1 GCA_021647805.1 Robiginitomaculum sp. | reverse complement strand
GTTGAAATATTCATGGCCTAAGGAACGGATCGGTATCAGCCCGTCTGCCCCGGTATCGTCCAAGGTTACAAACACTCCAAAGCGGGTAACTCCGGAGATTCTGGCGGTGAATTTTGCCTGAATTTTTTCGGCTAAAAACGCTGCCACATAGCGGCTAGCGGCATCGCGTTCTGCGGCCATAGCGGTGCGTTCGGTGGCGGTTATTTCTTCGGCAATGGCCTTTAATTCGGCTTGTTCTTGCTCGTTGCTGCCATCATTTCCTAACTTACAAGCACTGATTAAACCACGATGCACGGTAAGGTCAGCGTATCTGCGGATCGGCGAGGTGAAATGAGCATATTGATCCAGAGCCAATCCAAAGTGTCCGCGATTTGCCGTATCGTATATTGCTCGCATCTGACTACGCAGCACCATTTGATTGACCATTTGCTGCATGTCGGTATTAGCAACTTTGCCCAATAATTGGTTGAACCTTTCTGGAGTTGGTTTTTGACCCTTTGACCACTTTAGGCCAATTCCGCGCAAAAATTCAGCTAACCCCATAATCTTCGCTTGGTCTGGTGTCTCATGCACGCGGTAAATCAACGGCTGTTTGTCGTGCTCAAGAGTTTGCGCCGCGCAAACATTTGCCAATACCATGAATTCTTCGATCAAGCGGTGCGCGTCCAAGCGTTGCTTTTTGTCGATGGAAGTTATTTCACCATTATCGCCAACTCGGATTTTACGCTCGTCGGTTTCAATTTGCAATGGTTGTCGTTTATTGCGGGCTATTTGTAATGCCTGATACGCGCTCCATAATGGCTGCAACACGCTCTTTAATACTGGAGCGGCGATCTCATCGGCATTGCCATCAATGGCATTTTGCGCCTGTGTATAGGTTAATCTGGCTTTGGAGTGCATTATCCCGCGAAAGAATTTGTGCGCTAGTTTATTGCCGTTTTTATCGAGAACCATTCGGACCATCAAACAGGCACGGTCTTCCAATGGCCGTAATGAACATAAATCTGCCGAAAGTCGCTCCGGTAACATCGGCACCACCCGGTCTGGCAAATACACTGAGTTACCGCGCTTTCTTGCGCCATCATCCAATGCTGATCCGGGGGTCACAAAGGCGGCAACATCGGCGATTGCCACATATATCACCCAGCCATCTGTGTTGTTTTTCGAGGTATCTGGTTTTGCATATACTGCATCGTCAAAATCTCTGGCATCATCAGGATCAATAGTAATAAGCGGTAAATCCCGCAGATCCGTGCGCTTGCCAAGTTTCGGGGCTTTGGCTTGATTGGCTTGTAATTCTTCTTCGGCACTAAAGCCTTCTTTAATTCCGTGTTCTGCCAGCGTTAGCAAGCTGGCGGATTTTGCCTGATCCATAGAGCCAATATGCTCGACCAGTTTTGCTCGCCTAAGTCCGTCGCTACGACCAGACATAGGTAAAACGCGAACCATATCGCCAGCTTTTACTTTTGCTTGATCCTCTTGGCGTAACAAATAACTGGTTCGGCTTTTGCGGCTAATGCTATCAACTCGCCATTGACCACGGTCTTTGCTAATTACCCCCAGCACCGGGCCTTGGTCACGATCCAGTTTTTTGATCACCCGTGCCTCGTAACCGTCTTCGGTCTGGCTTAATCGAACCAGCGCAAAGTCACCAACGCCGATAATGCTTGCGCCGCTATTTGCTTCATTAGGTGCCAACCGTATCACAGGCGCATCGATATCGCTGTCTTTGGGGCGTGCCAGTAATTCACCATCAATATCTAGTTTATGAAACTGCACCACCAAAACCGGTGGCAATTGGCCTTTAACGCGAAACCTGCGCCGTTCGGTTTTTTCGATCTGGCCAGCACTTAGCAATTCTACCAAAGTAGATTTTAACTGCGTTTTTTGTATTGGCCGTAAAGCAAGCACCCGGGATAATTGTCGTTTATCCAGTCCATCATTGGCATTGCCAAGCGCGGCAATTATTTGCTTGCCAAGATCAAAATCACTCATTTAGCAGCCACTTCGGTGCGAATAACGCTGATCGAGCGATCGCCTTGGGAAAAGGGTGCGGAATCATTTCGCCGTAATTTTGCGAGCCTAAAAAATTCGGCAGGCTGTAATGATGCGCTGTCGATAATTGTTATCGGAAATGCATCGGTAATTCTGGTCATTATTGTCAATGTGTATGTGTTTCCTTGCGGGCCGTGAATTGGCACCAACCGGCTGTTTCTTTTGCCATCAGTATCGTATCTGGCGGCCAACTGATCATTGATTTTAACTGTGACCGGCTTCTTATCAGCATCAAAAGCAATAGCAAGAATATTTACTTCTCTCTGGCTGCTTATTTCGGCGGTAATGATACGCATATCATTAGAGGTCTCGTCGCTTAATATGGTTAGTTTCGGTGCAGGTAATAATCGTTTTTCTGCCGGCTTGAATACTCTTTTGGTCTTAAAAACTCCATATAAATTGTACGGTTCAGCAGAATTTGGAAAACCGGCTTCTTCTAGGAACTTTGCATCTTGTCCGCCCGAAGTTTCCGAAACCCACTCAGCCTTGCCAGTGCTTGCATTTTCAATGAATACCAAGTTTTGTCCCCGTGGACGGTTGGTAGTAAAGCCGGGCATTAAGCTGGCGATAATCCCGACACTTAATATGATAACAACCATGGCGCCAAACATTGCCCGCCATTGTACTTCTGGTTTTTCCCAATGTTTGGCGAATATTGGCGCCAGAGCCAGCGACAGCAATACCAATGGCACCATTTTTACGTATGACATTGAAAATCCGGCAACTAATTCTAGGGCAAAGAAATGGTAAATGGCCATATAGGTCGCACCTAGCAATCCTAAGTGGATAGCGAAAACAAACTGTTTCGAACGAATAATGAGATCAATTACCAGACCAATGGCAAACAAAATAACCGGCACAAGAAACAGGTAAGTTCCGCCGCTAATTGTTAATGATAAAACCAGTGCCAGCAAGCTTATCAACCAATAAGCTCCCAGCAGTAAGGATTTTGCCGATAGCCATTTGCTTGATATTTTACCGATAAGCATGGCGCAAAGAATGCTGGCGGTTAGCAGAACTATTCTTCCCGGCCAAGGGTATGGGTGATCTAATGGGTGGGTATGAACCCAAATCCCCAAAGGATATGACAATAACCAGCCGGCCAAAACTGGCAGGACGAGCAAGCCGAGCAAAGAGATAGTTGCAGTAGTGGCGGCAATGCCGGAAAAGCGTGAAAGCCGATATACGAAAAAACTTAGCAATAATAAAAACCCCGCCGCTAACGGTACGTTTATTGCGCTAGGCCAAACGATAAGTTTTTTGGTGAACAGGTCGAAATAAGTTGAATTACCATCAGCATTTAAGTTCTCAAGGTCAATATTACCAAGAGCATTGATCATTTCATAAGCATTATCGCCATGATGTTGCAAGCTGCGTTGATCCAGATGCGCCGGACTATCGCGCACCGAATGATAAAGAGAAACCCCGCCGGCAAAGGCAAAGTTTAAACCATTGGCTCCGGCTTCTTTGTAAATGGAATAATCGGTATCATTGGGCATGCGTTGATAAATTTCAACTGCCAAGGAATTGGCTGCTGGTCGTTTTACTGCCTTGGCAAATACTGCCATCAGGTTTTGATTATCTGGCCCAGTTTCAAACATGTTTGAAAGTCCGGTAACACCTCTGGCCTCTAAGTTTATCACCACGGCAATTCTTTGCATTAGCGGGTGTTCTTGTGCAAATAACATGGCGCCGCGTAGGCCGGTTTCTTCACCATCGGTGATCAGGATAACCACATCATTAGTCAAAGCCGGTGCAGTAGACAAAATGCGGATAATTTCCAAAGTTGCGGCAACTCCTGAAATATCATCACCAGCACCGGCGCTGGCCGGAACGCTGTCATAATGGGTGGCCAACATTATGGCTTTAGCATCAGGGTTTCCAGTGCCATGCTTAACGGCGATAATGTTTTCAACTTCTGCACAGCCGGGAAATTTGGCAGAACAAGAAAGACCGACTTGTAATTCCGGCTCTAGTCCCAGAGCAATTAGTTTCTCCCAAATGCGATCGCGGACAATCTTATTGGCGGCACTTCCCACCGGATGCGGATGGTTTTCAGCCAATATTTCATCAAGCTCGACAAAGGCGCGTTCAGCAGAAAATTCTGTTTGCGGAATATCGCTTGCGCGTACTTTGGGGGCGGTGGAGAAATAGGAATAAGCGATCACTATTGCAGTAATTACGCCTAGCACTAAACCTAGATAGAAATGATCTTTAAACCACCCAAACATTACTCACTCCCTTAATTTCTTGTCTGCATACTACTGGCAAAAGTTAGAACTTGCCAGAGCGATCAATCGAGATTGTAGTTTATTGTCAATTTTGCGCCGCTCTTCGAGAGTTTTTCAAAACGAAGCGGTAGGACAAGCAAAGAGTTTGCAAATAGCGCCACCTTGGTAATCGTCAACATCGCAACCCTCACCCCGACCTTCTCCCATTGGGAGAAGGTCGGGGTGAGGGGTGCAGAACTGACAAAGACTTCGCCGCGAGACAATTCCAGCCTCTTTGGGTTGGCAAGGACGATCTCGCTTTTAGGGTTTGGGGGCGACCCCACCATGTATTGTCATCACACGACTTGTTCGGGTGACCCAGTCTTCTTAATTGCGATCCTTTAACCCCCTCAACTCAGCCTTTTTTGTTGTCCTCCACCGCTTGCGGAGTCAGAGTTTTTGTCCTCCCCTGTTTTTCACGGGGGAGGTGGGCGCGAAGCGCTCGGAGGGGGATTTATAAAGAAGTGCAAACAAGCCCCTTGTTCGCAATGCTACTTACCCCTTGTTTAGCAATCATTGGCAAAGACTGCCCTTACCTTAAGGCTTAATTGGCAAAGAATTAGCACTCATTCACCCTTACCGACACTTGAACGGCGGGGATAAGTTTCAACCATGCTCGCAATCTCCCCACTTGCTATAATGGTCTTGCAGATGGCTTTAACTTAGTTATTTGCGGCTGTTTGACATAGTGAATAAGCGAATAACCCAGTGAAACATGGGTTTTGTTGAGATATACAAAGGAGTTTGTAATAGCAACAAACCCTTTATTGCCTAGCTTTTTTAAGTTTTATCCACCGGGAAAAGTCGAGATTGTAATAAAATTATTTTTTAAGGTGTGTTTTTTATGGCATTTTCGATAGCACTAACAAAATCATTAGCGGCGATGCTAAGCAAATCCACTTTGGTTTTTGCAAAAAAAGCCTGCACTTCTTCGGCAATGTGTGAGACTTCAACCCGCCGTAAATGGCTCTCCAAATCAAGCACAAGCCGCGGCGGGGTTACGAAAAAATCGCCAGTAAGCAATACTTCGCGTAAGCGTTCATCATTATTGCCCTCAAGCCGGACAAAGGCTTCTACCGTGCCGCCAGCGCCGGTATGGGAGCCATGTAACACGTCTGATCTGGCATCGGCGCGGTCGATCTCGTGGACATATTCGTCTTGGCCAATTTCTTCATCGAAATACTGTTTCGCCAGTCGTTCCTCTTCGACGCAAGAGTGTTCAGGATGTAAAGAAATTCCCAGCTTTTCTTCAAAGCCGGTTAGTAATGCTTGTTTGATGGCCTCTATCGTAGGGGTAGTTTCTAGTAATTGCTTTAAGGTGGTTACTCTTGTGCTTGCATCATCTAGTTGGCGCTTTTGCAATTTGGCTTTGGCAACATTTAATGCTGACATCATTACAGACGGATCAGTATCTATCAGTACAGTTCCTTGAAAGAACAAGGTATTGCCATCAAAAAAGCCGCCGGAACCACCGATTTTGCGGCCACCGACCTCTATGTCATTGCGCGGGCGGAATTGGGCTTCTATGCCCAGCTTGGACAGGCCGTGGGCGGCGGCTTCACAAATAGCTTTTGTCAGCTCGCCAAGATCAGAAATTTTTAAGGTTTTTCGCGAAAACACCAATGCCCAACCGATTTGTCCGGTGTCCATATAAATCGCTCCGCCGCCAGTAATCCGGCGCACGGTTTGGATATTGTTGGCTTGGCAGTAATCGAGCTTTAACTCACGGCTTAGGTCTTGATGGCGGCCAATTAATGCGCACGGTTCAAAGTGAATAAAGCGGATACTGTCACCAATCGCGCCTGTTTGGTGGGCTTCGATCATCGCCGCATCAAAGGCAATGTTTTCACGTCCAGAACGCAATCCAGTATCAATTACGCGAAACTCTGGCTTGTTCATTTCCAGTCTTCTAAATCATCGCCTTCTTCATAGCTTTCGCCGGGTTTTTCCATGTCTAATTGTTGCCTGATCCGGCGCAAATCAACGTCTTTTGGTTGAAACGGATAAGAGGCAATGTCTGATGGTGGGCTATCGCCATAGGGTCGATCACAAGCAGATATATCATCGGCAAATTTACCCGGGCAACCGGACGTGCGAAAGGCAATTCCGGTATCAATGATCATATCTAATTCGGCCTTGGGTAAGCCAAAATCAATGATCCGGCCTTGGCTATCGAACTTCATGTGGGCTACTTTGGCGCCGCAATAATCTAGTAAATACCTGCCTAATTGCACACGTCTCCATTGATCGCGCGGCGTGGCCGGTAAATGATCCATCAACGATCCTTTTTCCGGGTAAAAGCAAAACATGTGGCTGTGGCCGCCCATTTGCACCAACTGCTCGACCAATGTTAAAATTTCATATTCGGTTTCGCCCATGCCGACGATAATATGTGCGCCAAATTTTTGCGGCCCGAAAATATCCTTGGCATCAAGCAAAACTTCCCAGTATTTCTTCCAAGTATGTGGGCTTTGAACACCTTTGCCACGAGTGCGATCGAACAGCTCAGGAGTTGCGGCATCAAGGGCGACGGTGAAAATATCACTACCGAGATCATGCAATTCCTCAACATTGGAACGCCCCATCGTGGTCGGGTTTGAAAGGATCGAAATTGCAATTGCCGACGGGTCGATTTTGGCAGTCCATTTCTTTAAGACAGTTACCGTATCGTCGTCAGAACGCGGGTGAGTGATCATTGAAATACACATGCGGTGAAATGGCGAGTTTTCAGGGTCTTTGGCAACAATGTCGATGATTTGATCCATCGGAACGCTTGGCCAGTCAACCCGAATGAAGTTGCGATCAGCGTAATCACGATCGGCCTCACGGTGTCTGGCCAGACCACAATAGGCGCAATTAGCCCGACATCCTTCTGGGTAGGTCAGCAAGATGTTTAGGCATCTGGTGCATTCACAGCGATGCATTTTGCCCGGCATAATCCCAAGGGTCAAAGCTGCTGCCGTAGAGAGTTGCACATATTCCGGTGAGGTCATATTCGGCGTCTGTATATTGTTATTAGGCAGATAAAGGCCGGTTGGTGGCATGTCGTCAGTTTTGACCCGCCCGCCATTTCTTAAACTTTTTGGGGTGATGTTTGGCTTGCGCGGCTCCATCACATCAAAAGCATTAAAGTCTGGATCATCAGCAGATGTTTCGCGTGGGGCTGCGCCTTCTGGTTTCAAGCAGGACATGGGTTTTCCTTTATTGATATGGTGTTTTGATTTTGCCAATATTGGTCATAAGCGATCCAACCGCCGCGTAATTGTTCCGGCGAGGGATTGTTGTTTTCGCGCCAGTAAGTAGCAAGCCTTTGGCGGTGAGCAACAGCTCGTGCCAAAGATGCGCCAAACAAATCTTCAAGGTCTTCTTGATAGTCTTCGGCAATTTGAGTTTCGTTGCCTTTGAGCAGATAATTCACCGCCGCGTCCCCAGCTAGCTTACCGCTAATTACTGCCGAATTGATACCGGCTCCGGTGATCGGGTTGGTTAGACCTGCGGCATCTCCGGCCAATAGACACAGGGTTGATCCAATCACTCCCCAAGGCTTGACCATGCCACTTGCCGGAATTCGTCCGCCGGTATGACTGAGGACTTGTTGGCCAGCTCTACCCTCAGCAATCAGTTTTTGGTGTAGTTCATCAAGCAAAGGTTTCATCTGGTTACGGGCATCTAGGTGAACGCCAAGTCCGATATTAACCACATCGCCTTTGGGAAACGCCCAAGCGTAACCGCCGGAAATTTTGTGGCTAAGAAAAATGTCGGTGCTATTAAAAGCTCGCAACAAAGGCACACTGATCTGCCTAGTTTCAAGATAATCGCTGATCACCGAACCAATAGCCGAGCCGGCCAATGAATTGGGGCCATCGGCACCTATCAGTATTTTTGGTGAAATTTGGCTGCCGTTCGTAAGCGTGACTGCGCCAGTATCCGAAATAGTTTGGGCTTTTAGGCCATACAATAATTCAGCGCCTGCGGCTTTGGCTTGTTCGCCCAATTCACGATCAAAAGCCTCGCGGTCAATCATTTGGCCGGGAAAGTTCGCCATAACGTCCGGTGGCTGATCCTCGACAAAAGTTACCATTGACCGGATTGATTGAATTCTGGTTTCGGCCAAAGCGTTGACTTCGGCACCGATCATTGCCGGAACAAATTCCGCGCACTGCACTGGGGCGCCGGCAACGACTTTCTTCTCCACTGCCAGCACTGTAAATCCGGCTTTTGCACAGACCTCAGCAGCGCATGCGCCAGCAGGGCCAAGCCCCAGCACCAAAATGTCCGGTTGCTCGTTCATGCGGCACAGGTGGCCGAAGTTTGCGCTGCTTTACTGCCGCCAATTTTAATGGCGCAACAAGCATGTTCCTGATGTGATGGGCGGCCAATAATTTTAGAGACAGCTACCGCACCATCGGCAGGAAAGGCAATGCCGTCAAGACCTGCCATTACTGCATAGGCATCGGTTACCCGCTTGTGCATTCCCGGCGGACGAGCGCAGCCAAGTAATACCTGTTTATTTGGCAGGCGTTGGCGGGCGGCTAAGAATATCTCGCCAACATCTCTAGTTGATGGAGTTTCAAATGTACCCGGCTTGGCGTAAAATGGCATGATCACCACCAATACCAGTGCATGAACATCATATCGCGCGATAATGTCCAGAGCTGCTTGCTCGCCAAGCAATTTGCCATAATGCAGGCCGATCACAATATGTGGCGTGACCTTAAGGTTGGTCGAAGTCAATGCCGCCAATGTGGCTTCGAAATCAGCCACCGGACGGTCAAGTTTGTATACTTGTTTGATGGTTTCTTGCGCTCCGATCATATCCATCATCGCGCTATCAACGCCAGCGTCTTCCATGCGTTGGGCGGCAGCTTCATCAAGCAAAGCGGTATGAATGGCAATTTGCAAGTACGGAAAATCATGTTTTAGTTTCTCGACCACGGGCAAGTATCGTTCATATCTAATCTCGTTGCGCTTATTGGAGCCGCCGGACAGCAAAAAGCCTTGCAGGTCTTGCATTAAAATCATGTCGCGGACTTTTTGATCGAGCATTTCTGGCTTGGTGGCCGGGATCATTGGCTCGAGAATTTTCTTCTGACAATGATCGCAATTAAGAGCGCAACCGCCGGCAGTTATAGAAAATGCCGGAAATGAATTTTTGCCGCAACCGGAAAGCTCGTTTGATTCAAATTCCCTAAAAGTTGGAGTTGAAAACCGTATAGGGCGGTTTAAGGAAAGAGAGGAATTTGCCTGCATGCGAGATATTAACCCTGCATCAAACTCGGCGTCTTCCAGCTCTTCAATTTCCAAAATCTGACTTTGCCAGTTCATATATAGCCCTTTGCGAAATACTGTTTATTGTATTCGTAACTGCTAATGTACCTGTTTGCCAAGTTTTTTGTGTAAATTTACAGGAAACTTAGTCTAATGTGCGCCGGTATCTTTGCAAAGCCAAGGCACTAACCAGTAAAACCATCAATCCAAGTGGCCAGATATCTGCCCATAAATCGCTGGCTTCTGCGCCTTTGAGCATGATACCCCGCATCAAACGGATATAATGAGTAGCTGGCAAAGCTTCGCCGATGATCTGCGCCCAGCCCGGCATGCCGCGAAACGGAAACATGAAGCCAGAGAGTAAAATCTGCGGCAATAGAAGGAAAAACGTCATTTGCATGGCCTGCATTTGCGAGCGTGCAATGGTCGAAAATACAAAGCCGATGGTTAGGTTTACAAATATATATAAGGTTGTAACGATAAAAAATAACGAGATTGATCCATTCATAGGAATGTCAAACACACTTCGCGCCGCTATCATCACCACGATGGTTTGCACATACCCCACCAGTACATAAGGCAGAATTTTTCCGCTCATCACTTCTAGAGGGCGCGCCGGCATCGCCAGTAGGTTTTCCATGGTTCCGCGTTCGGTTTCTCTGGTAAGTGCTACGGCGGTCATCAAGGTCATGGTCATGGATAAAATAATGCCAAGTAAACCAGGTACGATATTGTAGGAAGTAATGCCAGCGGGGTTATAGCGCCGGTGAACAACAACCTGAACTAATGAGGGTCGGCTGGCGGCAAAAGATAAAGCACCGCTTAGTTCTCTGCGTATTCCTGTGTTGATAATGGGCTCGATAAAAGCCAACGCCCCAGATGCGGCGCTTGGGTCGGTGGCTTCGGCGATAATTAACACTTGTGCCGGTCGGTTTGCGCCAATATCGGCGGCTAGGTTTTCTGGAATTTGAATGATGAAATTGATCTTTCCTGCGGCCATAAGCCGTTCCGCCTCTTGCTCGCTTTTTGGTAAATAGCGAATATCCAGATAATTTGAGACTTCTAGCGAGCGAATTAGTGAGCGCGAAATGGCTGAGTTATCGCGATCGAGCAGGGCTGTTGGCAGGTGTTTCGGGTCGGTATTTATCGCAAAGCCAAAGATCACCAATTGAAGAACAGGAAATAGAACCATCATGGCAAAGGTCATTCGATCCCGGCGCATCTGGATAAACTCTTTGCGTAGGATCGCGACAAGTCTTGCTAACGAAAAATTATGTCCCTTCATTGGAAATTGTCCTCAGCACCACTCATCAAGTGTATGAAGGCTTCTTCGAGTCCGCTTGTTCTTTGTTCATATTTCAGGTCTGTGCCTTGGCAAAATTGCTTAACGCTTTGTGCCAGTGCCTCTTGATCGCGGCCACTGACATGAAGTGCAGTGCCAAAGCGGGCTACTTGCTCAACTCCACGGGCGTTTTCCAAGTGTTTTTGCGCTTGTTTTAAACCGAAGCCGGTAATACGCCATGTGAACAAGCCAACCATTTCAGCGATTTTGTCGGACGGCCCATCAATCAGTTTTTTACCATAGGCAATATATGAAATAAAGTCGCACTGAATTGCTTCGTCCATGTAATGGGTGGAAACCAAAGTAGTTACGCCTTGATCTGATAATTGGTGAATAGTTTGCCAAAATTCACGGCGGGCTTTCGGGTCAACTCCGGCAGTTGGCTCGTCCAGCAATAACAGGGCAGGTTTGTGTATCATGCAGGCTGAAAGAGCCAGGCGCTGTTTCCACCCTCCGGACAAGGTGCCGGCTAGTTGGCTCGAGCGTTCTGATAAGCCGAGCTCATTCAATGTTTCTGCTACTTTTTGTGTTCGATTTTCGACTTGAAACATTCGGGCAACAAAATCAAGATTTTCAGCAATGGTCAGATCTTCCCATAGTGAAAATTTTTGGGTCATATAACCAACCCGTTGCCGGATCTGCGCGCTTTGCGTGCGAACATCATACCCAAGGCAAGTGCCGTGTCCGGCATTTGGAACCAGCAACCCGCATACCATACGAATTGTTGTAGTTTTCCCTGAGCCGTTTGGTCCCAAAAAGCCATAGATCGCTCCCTTTGGAACCGAAAGATCAAACTGGTCAACTACGGTTTTTGTACCAAAGATTTTGGTCAATCCAGTGACATTAATTGCTAAATTTTGTGGAACTAAGCTTTGTGTGTCTCGGTCTTGCGGGGAAGAGCTAAGGTTTACCATCTGATTTCTACTGGTTGACCGATACGGAATTTGTGGGGAAATTCCGGTTTTGCTTCTACCATCCACATTAATTTTGCCCGTTCTTTTTGTGTGAAAATTATTGGAGGAGTAAATTCTGACTGTGAGGCGATAAAGGTGACATTTGCGATCAAATCAGCCGGGCAATTGTCACACGATATGCTTACCTTCATACCGGAGCTAACTTCTTGCAGTTTAGGCTCAGGAATATAAAATCTGATGCGAAGATTTTCGGCAGGCAATAGAGCCATTACCGGCTGGTTTGGTCCGGCTAGTTCTCCTGCGCGGCGATAAATGGTTTCCACTTTTGCTGGTTGCAAAGCGGATATTTGGTGATCATCAAGCTCAATTTGTGCTCGGGTAATTTGCGTATGTAGGCGCGCGACTTCGGAATGAGTCGAGGCAATTTGATCCGCTCTAGCTGGTTGTTGCAAAAGCGCTAACCGGGCTTTTGCTTCTTCCACAGCAGCAGCGGCGCTGTTAAAGCTTGCCTGATCGATTTCTAACCGGGTGGTGGGGGACAGCTTTTTGGAAACCAGCACCTTACTACGCTTCAGATTTTCCCGTGCTAGTGTTAGTTGGGTTTTGTGGCGCACTAATACTTGGCGCGCCGCTCTGATTTCTTCAGGCCTACCTGATTTTTGTAAATCATCTAATCGAGATTGGGCTGCGCTTTGCGCAAACTTGGCACTGATCAACGCGGCTTTTGCGCGCGACGGGTCGATCGCGAACAAGGCTTGTCCGCTTGCAACTTCTTCGCCCTCTTGCACAAATAGTTCAATGATTTTGCCGGTGGGAATCGGGGCTATGTGAACGGGTCTGCCTTCTACATATCCGTATAAAACAGGGTCTTCGTCGGGGCTCTGGCAACTGGAGAGTAAAATCAAAGCCGTAAAGAGTAGATATTTCATGGCGCGGATATTCCTTTTAGGAAAAGATCAAGGTGATGTTCAAATAAATCGGAAATGTTTAGAGGATCAGGGTCATCTTTTTCAAAGACGTGCAACCAAACCAGTTGCAAAAAAATACCACCCATCAACGTGCGTACTGCGTATTCTGAGTTTAAAGTCGTTCTAAACAAACCGGCCTGTATTCCCTTGTCTAGTAAACTGCAAAAAGAAGAAATAATTCGATCCAAAACGGTTTGCCGATAGTATTTTGCAATGTCGGGAAAGTTTCCGGCTTCAGCAATAATTAACAAGGGTATGGCTGCAATCCTGGGGTCTTGAATTTGCTTTCCCACCAATTCTATAATTAGGTTTAGTGTGGGAATAACTTGCTCGGCATTATCAATATTAGCCAAGTGTTCTATCTGTTTCGCTAATGGTACAACTGCCCGTTCAACCACGGCTTTTAATATGGCTTCCTTGCTTTTGAAATATAAATAGATAGCTCCTTTGGATAGGCCGGCTCCAATTGCTATGTCCTCGATTTTTGTGCCGGCAAAGCCATTGGTTTTGAAGCAGTGCGAGGCACTATCCAAAATTGCATCAGGACGTTGTTCTGGTTTACGTTGCCATGTTTTTGCTGGTGGTAACTGAGGTGATACCGAAATTGATTTTGCCATATAACTTAAATAATTAAATAACCAGTCATTTAGTTATGGGCTTATGTATATTCTGTCAAGGGTGGTTGAGTGCAGTCGTTTTTTAGTTTGTGCATCAAAGAAAACGTGCTTATGATTTTCGGCAATTGTTGAATAAGAAGGTCTAGTCCATGATAGTCATTGATAGCGTGAAATTACTTTTGTTTAGCGGCGGTGCAGCGATTTTATTTTCTTCATTGATTGGGGTGTTGATGTTGATCCCGTTACAGGCGCGGGAGCCGAAAAAGAAAGCCGGTGTAAATTTCAAGCATATTGGCGCAGCGCATCTGGACTGGATCATTTTAGGCTTAATGCAAGGTTTGGCCGGAGCTTTGATATGGGTGTTTGCACTTGATGTTTCGCTAATGGTTTTAGGGTTGATGATCTTTGGTGGTTGGATCAATCCGTTGGCTTATGTGTTTAAGGCGTTCGGAGTAAATGCTTTTCAATTTAGCGGTGGTGCAGTTCAGCAGTTTGCGGCGGCTCTTGGTGGACTTTCTAGTTTGGCTATTATTGTGGCGTGGACGGTGATATTGTTTGGGGCATATCAGAACTGGTAGTAATGGTAGTGTATCAAGGAGATTTAGTTCGGTTCAGTATAGCGGAAAGTTCCGCAAAGTGTTCACTGCCAACTGTTATTTCAATGTCATAACTTAAAAGATCATCACCAATTGGCTCAGCTATACCGCCAAGGCATTTTGCAAGAAATTGCTCGGCAATGGTAATGGCTGGTGGCGCGTCTTTATAGCTTTGTTGATGCTCTTGTTTATCTTTACTGATCACCAGTGTCACTGCCGTGTCTAGTTTATACAGTGTTTGCGCATACTGCTTGATAATAGATAACTCTGCATCGTGATATTTTTGAGTCTGTATCATTAATATTGGTATGGATATTTTCTTTGACGGCTGTAACAAAGACAAGGAATTTCGTGTTTCCTTCCGTGCCGAACCAGCCTTATTAGATAGGATCTTGTTAATATAATATGCTGATCTTGGTTGGCTGTTTTGTAACCAGTTCAACGTGCTAGGTACGTCTCTTATTGCGTTAAAAACTGCCGCGCACTTAAGGTGGTTCGGCGAGCTGTTAGCAGCTTTCAACACGCCAAAGGCAGCAAAGTA
>JAKITZ010000032.1 GCA_021647805.1 Robiginitomaculum sp. | reverse complement strand
GTTCACTCTTTTGATAACAAGTAGCGTTTTGGTTGGTTTCTTACAAGTGGTCAATGGTGAAATGCAAGACTGGCAAGGCGCGTGGCAAAGACTGTCAGAATACTCGCTGGCTCTGTGGTTCTTTGGCACTGTGTTTTGGTATAAAAGACCTATGGCAGATGAGAAACATCATTGATGAATTGCACAGCGCGATTCTTAAAAAAATCATCTTCGCGTAAATGAGTAAGACCACCAGGCGTGGCTGAGAAATTAACATACCCCACATCTTCAATATGCATACCGATCCAACTTGCAATTACAAACGTCAGAGCATAACCATGAGTTACAACAATAACGTCTGACTTCTCAGGTAACGCTGCCATACTGGCGTAAATCCGCTTTGCGAATGTCCGTTTGCTTTCAGCACCCTCCACCACCAGATGATCAAGACGATCGTCGTCTGGTGCAACAATAATACGCTTATCTAGCCAATTTTGTTTTCTGCCATCAGCCCGGCCATAACTGTTTTCACGCAACCCTGTAACTAGCTTTGCTGAAACACCGATGCTTTCACCAATAATTTCTGCTGTTTGCGCGGCTCTTTTCAAATCAGAAGATATTAACTCAACATCAGCACCAGCAACAAGCGTACCCAAACGCTTTGCAACCGATTGCGCCTGTACTTGGCCAAGGTCTGTCAACCAAGTATCATACCAACCGCCGACTAGGCCATCTATATGATGCTCCGATTGGGTATGAGTAACGACGTATATATTGCGCATGCGGCAAGTTAACATAAATACAAACAATTTCACTAACTAATTTGGCTAATGTCTGTGTAAAATATCTACAAATAAATCGCCCCCTTACGTCGCTAGTCCTTGAAATGGCAAAGCGTCCCTCATAGCTGCTACGTTACTTGAGGACTTCTCCCCAGTGGTGATAAGGAGTTCGGTGCGTGATGTTTCGAAATCTGTGCAACATCTTTCTCCTCCACCGCTTGCGGGGCCAAGGACTAATTAACCGCCACCCACTGTCATCACACGATTTATTCGGGTGATCTAGTTTTGCTTCCCCATACTTTCATGATAGCTCCCCTCATCCCGACCTTCTCCCAATGGGAGAAGGAGTCCTATTGTCGCGAGACAATTCCAGCCCTCTTGGGCTGGCAAGGACGACCGTCCGCCGGCGATCGTTCGCCGCACGTCGTAGGCGTGAGCAGAGCGAACTTGCCGCGAGACAGAAAATAAGTGCAAATAAGGGGCACGTTCGCACTACTGAGTAACCCTCAATTAGCAATTATTGGCAAAGGTGTTATCTGAAACGAGGGTTAACTAGCAAAGATTTAGCACTTAATTGCACTTACTCACCCTTGAGCGGCGGGGATAAGTTGCAAGTATGCTCGCAACACCCGCTTTTGTTATAATGGTCTTGCAGATGGCTATTATAGGCTAGTTTGCGGCTCTTTGCCATGGTAAATACGTTATAAGCCCAACGAAACATGGGTTTTGTGGTGTTGACTACAAATAGACAATAAACAACCGGCTTAATTAAAAGCCGGTTGCTTAACGTTTGTCCCGCTGAAAAGTTCGGTAAATTAGCAATGAGTTTTTTATAATGACCGTTTATGTCATTTTAATTGCTAATATTAAAATTGAAACTTAAAAAGCAGCGCCTAATGAGAACCAATACTTCTGGGTGTCACTAGCAAAACCATCAGCTTGATAATTGGCATATTTCAAACCAAAGGAATAGTGTTTCATGAACTTCTTTGATATTTGCAGATCAAGCTCTGTTCCGTAAGAACCACCGCCGAAGTCTGCGGAAAAATCATGATATATAGCATCAAATTTCAAACCTTTCATCGCACCATCGCCTTGTACTTTGTACGACAAGCTAAAGTACATATCTTCAAGACCGCTGGCAGGAGTGCCCAGGAATTTATCAGCCCAACCATTGAACTTGTGCAAGGTTGCCAGAGGAGTTTGAAATGAAGCAATACCATTATCACTGCCTAATTGCTCGAACCCAACTTTGGCGGTCAGGCCACCAACGACGAACCCAGCAGATAAGTGCAAGTAATCAGCACTGAAATCGGTTGGGTTATCAGCATTGTCACTCTGTATGGCGTACTCTGCTTCGTAAATGAACGATGCATTGCCAGCACCAACTTTATGCTTGCCATCAAACCGCACACCGTATGTTTTGCTCGACAAACCGAATACAGCCGGATCGTTAAGATCAATCACCAGCGCATAAGCCGCCAGATTACCAAATGGCAAACCGCTATATCTGGCATCAAAGATAAAACTGTTAGTATCAAGATCGCCAAATGGATGATCATTACCAAAAATCCGGTTCACATTCCACACATAGGCTCCGGTAAGAGTAAGATCAGGAATTGATGAATTGATCATCGCCGCCATGTCCCATGTTTGATCATTCTGGCGCCAGCCAACAGTGCCGACAAAGCGTTGGTTGCCAATATTGTGAGCCACACGTCCGGCCAACAACGTGGTTTTCTCAATCCCAGTATATGCCAAATACGCTTGATTAACCTCGGTAATTTCAGGGTCAGCAACAACCGGATAGGCAGTGTTGCCGTTCACAGTATTGTTAAAATTTTCACCGCCGATATTTGTGACATTATCAAACTCAAGCACACCAAAAAACCCATTAAGCGGCGCGGTGGTGTACTTTAGCCGAGTGCGCAAGGTCGATGCAAAAGCATCATTGGCAAAGCCAACCTGCTCGACAGCCTCGGCGCGGTATCTAAAGGTCAACTTAGCTTTACCTTTAGTGATGGCCTCGGCCAAAGTTGTAGCCTCAGACGTTTTAGGTTCTGCCGCAAAAGCTGGTGTTGCGATATTACCCAAAGCTAAAACGGTAATACTGGTAAGAAGAATGTTGCGCATAATGTTTCCTCGCGACTGGTTTATGTATGACTAAACCTACAACACCCGCGCTTTAACAACTTGATTTAAGTCAATCACTTAACGACAAAACGTCGCAGTTGGAACCTCTGCTATTCGGCGCTAAACTTCTTCTAAATTATGCTAAAGGGTAAAGAAAAGAGCACTGGGGAAGTTTAGCCCCCAGTGCCATTTTGTTATCTCTTGCGTACGATTTGGTAACCAGAGCGTAGCAAATATTTGATCGGTACACTGAACATGTGAACCAACCGAGTAAACGGGAACAACAAGAAAATGGTCAGTCCCAAGAATATATGCAGCTTGAATATCAGTGCTTCTTCCATGATGAATTCAGCGGCACCGCCCCTAAATGTCACTATGCGTTGCGCCCATTCTGCCAAGGCAACCATGGACGAGCCATCAAGGTGTTTGGCGCTTTCCGGAATGGTCAACATTCCCAAAATAAGTTGCACAAACAAGATCAGCAAAATCGCCATATCCATGAATTTGGTAGTGGCACGAACTCGATCCTGAGTAGTTCTACGCCAGATCAAGATCACCATTCCGAAAAACGCCATTGTGCCGAAAATACCACCAGCAGTCATTGCCAACAGTTGTTTTTGACCGGTTGTAATAAACGGCTCATAAATAAAATGCGGAGTTAAAAGTCCGACCAAGTGACCGAAAAACAACAATATAATTCCTACGTGGAACAAATTACTGCCCAAGCGCAAACCTTTGGAATGTAATAACTGACTACTATCAGCCTTCCAGGAATACTGGTTTTGATCATAACGTAAAATCGATCCACCCACCATTACAACAATGGCAATATAAGGGTAAATGCCAAACAAAAATTCATTCAGATATTCAGCCATTTACGCCTCCACTGGCTTCGGGAATTATTATGTCATCGGGGCCGCAAGTGTCACAGTCCAGCCCTTCGGAAAATGCTTCTGGTTCTTTCCACTGCTCGTCCAATTCGTCTAATGACTTGATATCAGGCAATGCAGCATCAGCAGCTTTTTCAATATCTGCTGCCGTTATTTTAGCACCAGAGAGAGCTACAATCGCCGCAAAAACGCTTGCATAACCGGACTTTCTGCGCTTCAGCTTCTCGCCAATAGTGGCAATAACCGGAGCGGCTTGTTCAAGCAATTCCAGACCTTCATCAGCCGCACTGATCGAAATGAACTCAAGCATTAGCGGCAAATAGTCAGGTAACTCACCAGTATCTATTTCCAGGCCTTTGGTTTTGTACTTATCAGCTAAATCAACCATTGCTTGGCCGCGAAAACGGCTTTCACCATGAACATGCTCGAACAAATGCAGGCAATGCGCCCTACCCCGATCAAACAGCTCTACATACTGCTCCTGAAGCTCCATTAGGTCGGTTGCGGCAAACTCATTCATAAATTTGAGCAAGTTCTTCTGCACCCGGCCTTTTAACAGCCCCTCATCACTTAGAACTGTGGTTAATTCGGCCATGTTCTCTAGCAACTCGGCTTGCGGGTAGCTAAGCAAATGCGCCAATACACGAAAGCTTCTCATTTCGAGCCTCCTGATGGTTTACGCGGGGTTCCGCTAAGGGTGTTGGCGTGGGTTTGAGTGCCAAACAAATTAGTTTTGGGTTTAGTGCCGGTATTAGAGTCATTACCAAACGAAAACCCACATTCAGAACGAGCAGAAAAGGCAATTTCCTGATCAAATGGGCCATCACCGGCATATTCACGATGGTTGGTTGGAATAACAAACCGATCCTCATAGTCAGCAATCGCCATTAACTGATACATCTCGTCCATTTGCTCTTTACTCATGCCGACCTGTTCCAAAACAGCAGGATCTTCAACACCGTTTACGGTTTTGCCTCGCATATAAACCCGCATGGCAATCATTCGCTCCAGCGCACTAATAATTGGCGCTTCATCACCTGCGGTTAGCATATTCGCTAGATACTTATTGGGAATTCGCAATGACTTCACATCAGGGATCATGCCGTCTTGATCCAATTTACCAGCTTCGGCGGCTGATTGAATTGGTGAAAGCGGCGGTACATACCAAACCATCGGCAAAGTGCGATATTCAGGGTGTAATGGAAATGCGATTTTCCAGTCCATCGCCATTTTGTAAACTGGCGAGTTTTGCGCCCCTTCAATCCAACTTTGCGGCACACCATCAGCCAAAGCCCGCTCAATAACGTCAGGGTCATTCGGATCAAGAAACAGATCGCATTGGCTTTGATACAGGTCTTTCTCGTCTTTTGCCGATGCCGCTTCTTCGATCTTGTCTGAGTCATAAAGTAGCACGCCGAGATAACGGATACGACCAACACAAGTCTCAGAACAAACTGTCGGCTCGCCGGCCTCAATACGCGGGTAGCAAAAAGTACATTTCTCGGATTTGCCAGACTGCCAGTTAAAGTAAATTTTCTTATACGGGCAGCCAGAAACACACATTCTCCAGCCACGGCATTTGTCCTGATCGATCAAGACAATACCGTCCTCCTCGCGCTTATAAATTGCACCAGAAGGACAAGAAGCAACACAAGAAGGGTTCAGGCAATGCTCACATAAGCGCGGCAAATACATCATAAATGTATTTTCAAACTCACCGTAAATTTCTTTCTCAACATTGGCAAAGTTATAATCTTTTGAGCGCTTTTCGAACTCGCCGCCAAGAATTTCTTCCCAGTTTACACCCCAATCCGGCTTTTCCTTGAACTTGCCGGTAATGGCAGATTTCATTCGAGCTGTTGGTACAGTTTTGCTTTCCTTGGCAGACTTTAAGTGATCATACTCGTAAGTAAACGGCTCGTAATAATCGTCAATCAAGGGCAGATCTGGGTTAGCAAAGATGTTGCTTAACACCCCCATTTTGCCGCCAATTTTGGGTTTTAATTTACCGCCTTTGGTAAGTTCCCAACCGCCTTTCCATTCCGACTGATCTTCCCAATTTCTTGGATAGCCAACGCCGGGTTTGCTCTCGACATTATTGAACCATGCGTATTCAACCCCGCCCCGGCTCGTCCAGACATTTTTGCAAGTGATCGAACAAGTATGACAACCAATACATTTATCCAAGTTTAGAACCATGCCTATTTGTGCGCGTATAGTCATTGGCTCACCTCCTCATTTTTTGGCATATTGATCATTTGACCTTCTTCATAAGGCTCTTCCATCCAGTCCACATTCTCGGTTTTGCGCAAAATCACAAACTCGTCGCGGTTGGAGCCGACCGTGCCGTAATAGTTAAAGCCCCAAGAAAGTTGAGCGTAACCACCGATCATGTGGGTAGGTTTAACCACCGCTTTGGTCACGGAATTATGTATACCACCACGCTTACCAGTAATCTTATTACCGGGGGTGTTCATGGTCTTCTCTTGCGCATGATACATCATGCACATACCTTCTGGAACACGTTGCGAAACTACTGCTCTGGCAGAAATTGCACCATTGACATTATACAGTTCTATCCAATCATTGTCGGAAATATCAACCTTTTTGGCATCAACTTCCGAGAGCCAAACAACCGGACCACCACGGTTCATAGTAAGCATCAAAAGGTTGTCCGAGTATGTGGAGTGAATGCCCCATTTCTGGTGCGGAGTTATCCAGTTCAATGCTATTTGCTTAGAATCTCCGCCTCTAGCTTTTACCGAATTAGTGATAGTCTTGGTTGATATTGGTGGCTTATATACACACAAGCCTTCACCAAAATCTCGCATCCACTCATGATCTTGATAAAAATGCTGGCGGCCAGTTAATGTACGCCACGGGATCAACTCATGAATATTAGTATAACAAGCATTATAACTAACATGCTCATCCTCAAGTCCTGACCAAGTTGGTGAGGAAATAATCTTGCGCGGTTGAGCCTGTATGTCGCGATAACGAATTTTTTCGTCCTCTTTTGGTCGCGCCAAATGCGTATGCTCACGACCAGTAATTTTGGACAATGCCGCCCATGCCTTAACCGCTACTTCGCCATTAGTTTCCGGTGCGAGAGTCAATACGGTCTCACAAGCATCAATGTCAGTTTCAATCTTTGGCATACCAAATGAGACACCGGGTTCAGTGACGGTCTTATTGAGTTTGCCCAACAAATCCACTTCAGCTTCGGTATTCCAGCCAACGCCCTTGCCGCCATTTCCAAGTTTGGACAGTAACGGTCCTAACGAGGTAAACTTCTTATAAAGGTTAGGGTAATCACGTTCAACCTCGACCAAGTTTGGCATGGTTTTACCCGGAACTGGCTCGCACTCGCCCTTACCCCAATCGCTAACGCCTAATGCTTGGCCTAACTCACCGGGGGTGTCGTGCAAAATCGGCACGGTAACCAGATCGGTCTCGACACCTAAATGCCCAACGCACAACTCAGAGAACTTTTTGGCCAAACCTTTGAAAATATCCCAATCGGAACGGCTTTCCCATGCCGGATCAACAGCCCGACTAAGCGGATGAATGAACGGGTGCATATCAGAAGTATTGAGGTCATTTTTCTCGTACCAAGTAGCTGTTGGCAAAACAATATCTGAGTAAACTGCTGTAGTGGACATACGAAAGTCCAATGTCACAACAAGATCAAGTTTACCTTCTGGTGCTTCATCATGCCATTTTACTTCTGAGGGCTTTTCAGTACCCATGCCTTCAAGATCATCGCTCATCATCGCATTTTGCGCACCAAGAAGATGCCGCAACATGTATTCATGACCTTTCCCGGAAGAACCAAGTATATTGGAACGCCAAACAAATAAATTGCGAGGGAAATTATCAGCCTTATCGGGATCCTGCGCCGCAAACTCCAACTCGCCGGACTGTAACTTCTCAACTACATAATCTTTGGTAGACTTGCCGGACGACTTGGCCTTTGCCGCTAAACCTAACGGGTTTTCATCTAATTGCGGAGCAGACGGCAGCCAACCCATGCGCTCGGAGCGCACATTGCAATCGATCAGGGAATGATTTTTCCATTTTTTACTATCAGCCAATGGCGATAAGATCTCATCAACACCAAGTTTTTCATAACGCCATTGGTTTGAGTGATTATAGAAAAATGATGTTGAGTTCATTTGCCGTGGCGGACGGTTCCAATCCAGCCCAAAGGCCAATGGCAACCAACCAGTTTGCGGGCGTAATTTTTCCTGTCCAACATAGTGCGCCCAGCCACCACCAGACTTACCAATACAACCACACATAATCAGCAGGTTTATAATTCCACGATAGGTCATGTCCATGTGGTACCAGTGATTGATCGCCGCACCCAAAATAACCATGCTCCGGCCGCGGGTTTTATCAGCGTTATCGGCAAATTCTCTGGCAACTTGGATTATTTTATCTCTCGACAATCCAGTGATATGCTCGGCCCATGCCGGAGTATAAGGCACATTATCATCAAAATCTTTGGCGACATTTTCACCGCCTAAGCCACGGTCGATCGCATAATTCGCCGCCATTAGGTCATAAACAGTAGCAACATAGGCGTCTTTTTTGCCCTTTAAGGTGACTTTACGAGCGGGAAGTTTTCGCACTTGAATACTATCATGGTCAGTATGAGCAAAAATCTTGCTCTCATGTTCCTGATTGCCAAAATATGGAAAAGCCACATCAAGAACTTCATCAGCATCGTCGATATTACTTAGGTGCGGCCAAATATCTTCGCCGGAAACATTATCTTTGGCCTCGAGATTCCATTTACCTTCTTCGCCCCATCTGGAGCCAATAGTTCCATTGGGAACCCGATGCGATTTAGAATGCTCGTCATATATGACGGACTTCCACTCGGCATTGTTTTTTACATCAAGATTTCCGGTAAAATCAGAGGCGCGCAAATTTCGTGTTGGAATATAATGATCACCCTGTTTTTCCAGTAAAACCTGCATTGGCATATCAGAATAATTACGTACATAATCGGTGAAATATTCCGATTTTTGGCCAAGATGAAACTCTTTGAATACCACATGCCCCATTGCCATAGCCAAAGCAGAATCCGTTCCCTGCTTCGGATTAAGCCACAAGTCAGTTAATTTCGCCACTTCAGAATAATCAGGAGTAACCGATACCGTCTTGGTACCCTTGTAACGAACTTCGGTAAAGAAATGCGCGTCCGGAGTACGGGTTTGCGGAACATTAGAACCCCAAGCGATGATGTAAGATGAATTATACCAATCGGCACTTTCTGGCACATCAGTTTGCTCGCCCCAAGTTTGTGGGCTAGATGGCGGCAGGTCACAATACCAATCATAAAAACTAAGGCAAACTCCGCCCATTAGCGACATATAACGCGAGCCAGCAGCATAAGAAACCATCGACATTGCTGGAATTGGCGAAAACCCAAATACCCGATCCGGACCAAAAGTTTTAGTGGTGTAAATATTAGCCGCCGCGGTTATTTCGTTTACTTCGTCCCAACTAGCGCGAACAAATCCACCTAGCCCGCGCATTTTCTTGTAATCATTTGCTTTAACAGGATCAGAAACAATGCTTCCCCATGCCAGAACTGGATCGTTCAATTCAGCTTTAGCCTTACGAAACGATTTTAACAGCCGCGAACGGATCAAAGGGAACTTTAACCTAGCTGCTGAATACAAATACCACGAATAACTAGCACCTCTGGCGCAACCGCGTGGTTCGTGATTTGGCAAATCGGGACGAGTACGCGGGTAATCGGTTTGCTGGGTTTCCCAAGTTACCAAGCCATTTTTGACATAAATTTTCCAACTGCACGAACCGGTACAATTCACACCATGAGTTGAACGGACGACTTTGTCGTGCGCCCATCGGCCACGATATGCCTTTTCCCAATCACGGCTTTCACCAGTAGTTATACCATGGCCGTTGGAAAATTTTTCTTTTGCCTTAGCGAAATAAGTCAGACGGTCAATAAAATTGCTCATGAAAACGGCCCTTTTAATAAAATTAAGTATCAAGTTAGTTTGCGGCGAGCCATAACAACCCGCCACAAATAATAGTTACGGATTTTTTACATAGGCATTCTTACGTAGGTAAAACCACCAGTTAATAATAATACAAACTACGTAAAATGCAGCAAAACCATACAGCGCATATTCAGGTGTGGTTGCTTTGATCTGCTCGCCAAACACCTTTGGAATAATGAAAGCACCATAAGCCCCGATCGCCGCTGTCCAGCCCAATACCGGCCCAGCCTGTTCTTTGTTGAACACCACAGCAATGGTCTTAAAAGTGGAACCATTACCAATTCCAGTGGCGGCAAATAGAATCAGGAACAAGATCAGAAACGGTACAAAATAATCCTGCGGAGTTGCCGAGGCATAAGCTTGCTTCATGAAGTAAGCGACACCAAGAGCAGACGCCACCATTATCACCGAAATGATTTGAGTAACTTTTGCACCACCGATTTTATCAGCAACCATTCCGCCGAGAGGCCTAATCAATGCGCCAATAAACGGTCCTGTCCAAGCAAACATCAGAGCAGATGGGCCATCAGGGTTGGGAATGTTATGCATCATCACCCCATCAACCATTACATGTGAAAAGCCAAAGATAACCTTGATCGCTAAACCAAATGCCACCGCATAACCAATGAATGAACCAAAGGTCATGGTGTAAATAACAGTCATCGCCCATGTGTGTTTATTATTGAAAATTTGATACTGGTGCTTCAGGCTTTGCCCAATGGTACCAGGTATCATGCGTAAGGCGAATACGGTCAGAACAACCACAATCGGCAGAACAAGCCATTTTGAGATCATAAATCCAGAACCACCAACATCAGCCGGCAACATCAACCACAAACCAAATGTTGCTGTCGCAAAACCAATAGCCAACATTCCTAATATCTTAGCAAATGCGCCAAATGGGCTTTTTATATTAGGCGAAACATGATCAGCCTTGATATTGTTCATACCAACCCAAACGGCAATAACGATCGGGATCAAAATGGCAACCCAGATAAACCCGGCATTGTGTAAATAAGTGTCTGTGCCGGCAGCAATTTTGCCGATCAGCGTGCCTGATGTAGTTTTAAGGGTAAGAGCAGTGCCGCCAAACATGCCAACAGTCATAACCAACGGAATGAGTATTTGCATGGTGGTCACACCAAAATTACCCAAGCCGGCATTCATACCCAGCGAGTAACCTTGGACTTTCTTCGGAAAGAAGAAAGAGATGTTAGACATTGAGGCCGAGAAATTACCGCCACCAATACCAGACAGCAGTGCCATAAGTTGGAACTGCCAAAGTGGGGTATCAGGGTTTTGTAACAATATACCCGTACCAAGTGCCGGAATTATCAGCAAAGCTGTTGTTAAAAATATGGTGTTACGACCACCAGCAAGACGAATAAAGAAAGTCGATGGAATGCGTAATGTCGCGCCGGTTAAACCAGCAATCGCCGCCAATGTGAACAATTGCGATTTTTCAAAATCATAACCTAAATTGATCATCTGTACGGTAATAATACCCCAATACAGCCAGACTGCAAAACCACATAAAAGCGCGGGTATTGAAATCCATAAATTGCGGTTGGCTATTGCTTTTCCCGTAGCCTCCCACTCTTTTTCGTTTTCAGGATCCCAGTTTTGAATATCTTTAGCCATGACAGCTCCTTATCTATTTAAATTGGATCAGTTCCAAGGCTTCCAAAAGCCGACATTAAATTACCCAACACTTTAAGCTGTGAATTTGATTTAGATCAAAAACGGTATTTTATTGCCGACAAGCCTCTGCTGAAGTGAAGCAACGGGAGCCAGCCCCGTTGCCAGTTATTCTATTTCAGAACCTAGTCATCGTCTTTTCGTAATTTCACATCACCCATATAGACTCCCAGTGTTTCGAGACGCTTATAGGCATAGGCTTTGCGGCTACCGAAGACTTTAACATTATCAATTTCCTCGGCACTCATACCCAAAACTTCAAGATGCTTGCGCGCAGCTTCTTTTCTGTGCTGGGTGTAGCCACTGTCGAAGCGCTGCTCGGCCTCAAGCTCGTCTTTTTTGCTAAAGCGGATGAGAAGAGCCGAGAAAGATGCGACCACGACAAAAGCTCCCAGAATAAGATAGGCAGTATCCCAACTAATATCTCCCTTAAACAAGAAGCCAAAAGTTACAGCACCGACATTGCCACCTGCTCCAACAACGCCTGCGACTGCACCTAATGATTTTTTGGAAATAAACGGAACAACCGAGAAAGTCGCACCTTCCGACATTTGCACAAACAGTGAAAATAGCAATAAGGTCGGAATTGCCAAAAACAACACATTCATTTGTGAGAACAGCATCAAGGCTAGCCCTTCGATGAACAAGACAATAAACAGCCATGTGGCGCGGCCTTTCAGCCCCCACAGCGAGGCGCAGTTATCGCCAAAAATACCGCCTAGGGTTCTGGCAAACAAGTTCATCAAACCAAAACTTGCCGCCACCAGACCCGCTGTCACCAAGCTTAGGCCAAAATAATCAAACATATACATGGCCAGCGTGCCCAAAATCGTTAGCTCAATACCAAAACATGCCGCATATATAAAGAACAACAACCAAACTCGGTAATCTTTGAGAGCTTCGGCAAAATTACCTTTGGCTTGACCGGCAGGCGGCATTTTTCCTTGGGCGCGTAATTCCTTGTAACTGCCGTCCGGTGCGTCTTGTGTGAAGAAAAAATACACAAAGCCCATGACAAAAATTGCCATGCCAGCCACCACCATCGAGGCGCGCCAACCAAAGGCTTCATTAACGCCAAACCCGATTACAAAAACCGAGAAAATCATAGGCATAATAAATTGCGTGACACCACCACCAAGATTACCCCAACCAGCACTGGTTGCCTGAGCCTGACCAACTACATTTGGCGCGAACATATTTATTGTATGGTATTGGGTAATAACAAATGAAGCACCAATGACACCAATCAAAATTCTAAAAACCAGAAAAGTGGTAAAATCATGAGCAAAGCCAATACCCATGACTGGGAAAGAGGCAAGAATTAGCAACCAAGTATAAGTTAATCTTGGCCCGTATCGGTCACAAAAATAACCGATCAATATTCGGGCAAAAACGGTTGCGGATACCGCGCCAATAATTGTCCAACCGACCTGCTCTTTGGTCAGGCTAAGTTCTTCGCGCACAACCACCATTAAAGGCGCAATACCAAACCAAGCAAAGAAACACAAAAAGAATGTAAACCAAGTAACGTGGAATGTTCTAATCTGTACCTTATCTACTTGTAAAAAATCGCCCCAAAGTCTTGTGGCCTTATTTTGTAGTTCCATTGCGAAGCCCTCCTAATAACAAATCGACATCTCGATTCGCATCATTTCTATAGGTAATTCTGCGATGCAGGGTTGACCTAGGTCAAATTTTCACATTTGTCGCACCTATTGGAAAATAATAATTCTAGCCGAAGTTAAAACAAACAGCTAAATATATCAAATGAACAATCAACAACTAGATTCTTTACCAAAGCTATCCTCTACTTTGGAAATGTTGGGGAACTTAGCACACCAGTTACAATTAGAACGTGGCTGTACCGCGCTTTTTTTGGACAGTGAGGGGGAGTTGTTCAATAATGAATGGCATGAGCAGTGCGAAAGAACTACCAATGCTGCAAAAGAACTAAAACAGCAAATTTTCACTTCTAAACTGGGCGTTTTTCCGAATTCTGTAATTATCAAGAAAATTCAAGGAATATTGGACGACACCGATAGATTGACTACTCACAGACAATCTATCAAAGAATTTAACATCAACTTTGCCAGAGCGATTAATCATTACACATATACGCTGATAAGCCGAACACTTGACATTCAAGTTGAAGTTGCGCTGCATTCTTCAAAAAAAGATACCAGCGAGGTCACCACTTATTCCAACCTTTTACAATGGAAAGAACGTGTAGGCAGGGAGCGGGCTTGGGGAACGCATGGATTTTTTAGCGATATATTCCGCAATCGAGAATTTTGCGAACGCATGCTAACCATGATCGAAGAACAAAATTCATATAAACGATCTTTTTTATCTTTGGCTTCAGAAGAATCCCGCGATTTATTAGAAAGAATAACTTCGGGTTATTCCATGCTATGTGTCGATGAATTGCATAAAATGCTTGAGCGACCAGATAATGTGCAAGACCTAGAAGCAATATCGCCAATCACATGGTTTATGTTGTTAACCAGCAAAATTGAACGATTAAAAGTGGTCGAAGTATCTCTAGCCAAAAGTATTTGCACAACCCAATCAGACAAGCTTAAAACCCCGCTTTCTTTTTCGGCAAAATCAAAACAGTTGGAAAAATACTTACCTCTTATTCAAGCCTTACCGGCATTTGCTAAACTACAAGACGAAGAACTTTCTTCCTTGTTATCATACGCAGATATTCGAGAAGTCGAAAAAGGAAAATTACTGTTTTTGCAATCTGAACCACTCTCACGGATGTATTTGATCCTGTTCGGCTGGGTTAAGCTCTTCAAAGGAACTGAGACCGGCGAAGAAGCTGTTTTGCAAATGCTCTGCGCTGGCGATAGCATCATGGAAGCATCAGTCTTTCTTGACATTCCATCGGCGGCCAGCGCCCAATGCGTTGAAGACAGCATTTTATTATCACTACCTGCACCGGTCGTGCGGCAAGTTCTAAAAGAAAATAGTGCTTTTGCCTTAAACATGGTTGGCAGCTTATCCATGCGTTCGCAAAACCTGATCCAGCAAATAGAACACTCTAGGCTTAGAAAAGCCAGTGAACGAGTTGGCTGGTTCTTGTTGAAACTTGGCCTTAATGAAAGCAGTGAAAATGCCACGTGCATTCAGCTCCCGTACGATAAATCGCTAATAGCTTCATATCTTGATATGACTCCGGAGACTTTTTCTCGAACCTTGAAAAA
>JAKITZ010000266.1 GCA_021647805.1 Robiginitomaculum sp. | reverse complement strand
TCGGGAAAACTTTTCCAGTTTCCGCCCCACTCAAGAGCAATTCCATGTTCGCATGCTGCAATATTCATTGCCTTGGCAATTTGATGATAAAGCGGCCAGTCCCAGCGTATTTCACCTCCAACCCACGCCCCAAGGTCTACCGCATGACCAGTTAAATGCCGCGAGTTCATGGTTTGGCTAGCACCCGTTTGAAACAACTGTTTTTGCTTCGCCAGTGATCGTTTACCTTCTAACACGGCAAAATCCACTTCAGTTATCAAAATGGCCGAATGTACCATTTGTTGTAAATCAGAGTGAACGCCGGACAATCTTTCTTGTGATCGTTTCGAGAGATAAAAAGTCAAAACCAACTCCGCATAATTATAACAATGCTTATTCTAACCGCCATGAACACCGGTTGGATGAGACGCAATTTATCCCCTGAAATATTATATATTTTTTTGGCAGAGCAATTTGCAGCAATCACAGCCATTGACGTTGCACCGACTTGCTCTAGTCTGTCCCCAAATTGCGAAAACGCATTAGATATTTGGGGATTAATATGGCTTGGTGGTTTAATCGGGTATTGTGGCAAAGAGTTCTGGCAGCCTTAATTTTAGGGGTAATTGTCGGTCTGGCATTTCGTACCTTTGGTGGCACTTATATGCTCGATGGCGTTACCAAATATGCAGGTGCCGATATTGTTACAACATGGGTCAAACCGTTTGGTGACGCATTTGTACGCTTGATCAAAATGCTGGTGGTACCATTGGTATTTACCACACTGGTAACCGGCGTTATCTCTATGGGGCATCCATCAAAACTTGGCTCTATCGGTGGGCGAGCATTTGCACTTTATATCTGTACTACTTTGGCAGCGGTTAGTATCGGCCTTGCATTTGGCGTGGTTTTCAAGCCCGGATCCGGCGTTGATTTTACCGATGTTGTACCTAATGTATTGGCCGGTGAAGCACCTGGATTTACACAAATATTACTCAATATTATTCCAGACAATCCAGTAAATGCCTTGGCCAGTGGCAATATGTTGTCGATTATCTTTTTTGCGATTTTGATCGGAGTCGCGATTTTAATGGTTGGCAAAAAATCGCAACCAGTTGCTGACTTTTTTAACAGCTTTGTCGAAATTATTTTCAAAATAACTAATTGGGTAATGGAACTGGCGCCATTTGGAGTGTTCGCGCTTATCACTTGGGTAACCGCGGTAAAAGGTGTCGAAACCTTTAGTTCCGTTCTGATATTAGCACTGGCCTTATATCTTGGCTGTATGGTGCATATATTCCTGGTTTATGGTGGTTTGATCAAACTGGTATTACGCTTGCCTCTAATACGGTTTTTTCGTGGTATTTTGGACGCGCAAGTAGTGGCTTTTTCCACATCAACCAGTGCAGGTACCCTGCCGGTGACTATTTATTGTGTGCAAAGTAATCTAGGGGTGAAACCAGTTATAGCAGGCTCAGTTCTGCCATTAGGTGCCACCATCAACATGGACGGTACATCGCTCTATCTTGGACTATTGGCAATTTTTGCCGCTAATGCGTTTGGTATTGATCTAAGCTGGACTGATTATGCTTTGATCGCCCTTACTGCAACCTTGGCCTCTATTGGCACGGCCAGCATACCATCTGCTTCACTGTTCATGCTGGCGATCGTCTTGCCAACCATTGGCGTATCAGCCGAACAAACTGCCTTGATGGTCGGCTTTATTCTGCCATTTGATCGACCATTAGACATGATGCGCACATTAACCAATGTTACCGGAGATGCGGCGGTTGCCACGGCTGTTGCCAAATGGGAAGGCGAATTGGACGAAGAGACTTTCCGAAAAGTAGCTACTGTTTAACAATAAAAAGCCCGAAAAGCTTATCTGCTTTTCGGGCTTTTTTAAGCGTTATATTTCTCTAATTACTCAGCAGCAGTGCTTTCGCCTTTGCCTTCGGCAATCACTGAATCAACATAACCTTGACGGGCATCGAAGTCCTTGGCAATGCTATCATCTTCATCATGTAAAGCATTGATATCCAGATCGGCAAAGCCGATCACACCCATATCGGTATAGGCTTTTTGGATGCGCGGCCCCCAAAGCCCAATGTCCTTTACCACCGGTACAATCCGCTGGAACAAGAATGTACGAAACATCTGCATGGTTGGAGAGTTTTCACCATAAGCGATACACTCATCAACCGGCAGGCCAAGGCGTTCATATATCTCCCGACCTTGAAAGCGATCGCGCATGTGATAGCAAGCTTCGACAAGAAATTCTTCACGCTCATCGCGCTCGGCATCGCTTAGTTGCGGATAATAATCACGCAAAGATAACCGGCCAAACATTACATGACGGGCTTCGTCCTGCATCACATAAGCATTTACTTGTTGCGCCAGCGGGTTTTGTGACACATCACGAATGGTCGCAAATGCCGCCAGAGCCAGACCTTCAATAACGATTTGCATTGCTAGATAAGTAATATCCCAACGGCTGTCTCTTAAAGCGCCA
>JAKITZ010000031.1 GCA_021647805.1 Robiginitomaculum sp. | reverse complement strand
GTGAAAAACGACCGGGAGAACAGCCATTCGCTTTGAATACGCGTAGAATTATAACTGAACCCATAGCGCCAAAATCGCTCTCCACTTGAAAAAATCATCTCAAATGTTGTTGGCGCTTGCCGTAGTGTAGAATCATATAAAAAGGGTTGATAAGGCAAATTTCGCGTAGAATTCCACTCTGCTGAAGACCACACGATACCTCTAAACTCATCTATGGCATTTACTAAATTACTCTTTCCTGCGCCGTTGGCGCCGTAAAGAGCTGCTATTTTCATAACTTCTGGATAATATGCACCTCTTGTTTGATGTACATTTGATGCTCCTTTTAAGGGTAGCATGGAGAAAGTTTGTTCTTCAGCAAATGAACGGAAATTACCAACGGTAAATTCAAGTAACATGTTTTGAGATTCCTGCCTATTTTAAGTTGCTTATGCATAATTTCCGCATATTTCAACACAAAATCATGAAGAATTATAAAAATCAATGCAATTATGCATTTTTTTGATTACAAATAATTAAACTCACTCGCTCTCATCCACTCGCCAATCGCGCATCACCCTTGTTAATTCCGCCGCAGCATGTTGGTCGTCGGCATCATCTGTGCCGGATGTTTCTGTGTCAAACTCTATCGGATCAAGGCCTTTTTCGGCGCGGCTAAGTCTGGCGGCGGCCATTGAAAGCGCGGTTGAAATTCTGGTGGTTAACACCGGATCATCTTCGGGGGTGCTGTCCAACGCGGTTTGTAAGGCTGATACCGAGCGGCGCAAAGCATCAAGTCCGGTAATTGTTACCCGGCTCCAGTTTTCGCGTAATTTGCGTTTTTGCAAAGTTGAGAGCGAGACGATAGTGCTGCTGGCAATATCAACAATGTCCTCGCCTTGCTCGAAGCGTTTGCGTAATTGCTGCCAGCTAGGGGCTTGGCCGGCTTGCCAATTATTGTTGTTTGCTTCGGCTTTTATGAGGCTGGGTAATATGTCTAGTTTGGCGGCGATCTGTCGAAAGCTAAAGCCAAGGCTGTATAAACGGCGGGCTTGGTTAAAGTCATGTTGCTGATTTTCCATGTTGTCATAATAGTTGCAATGGCAAGGTGTCGGATAAGTTTTCATCACGGATAGTCATGCCGACAGCTCTAGTCCCACCATGCACGTCATTGCGGGCTTGACCCGCAATCCATCCTTGCAGGTGGAACGAGGGGAGTTGGTGAAAATTACCGACCGACCTTGGTGCTGGAACGAAATGGATGGACACCGGATCAAGCCCGGTGTGACGGGGGCTTGGTGGTTGCCAGTATCATTGCCCCTCACCCCAGCCCTCTCCCCAGCGGGGCGAGGGAGTCCTATTGCCGGCGAGACAAAGAACAACCAACTAGGTGCAAGCGCGCCTCGGCCGGTCAGGCCGCACGTCGTAGGCGGTGCGTCAGCACTTCGCCGCGAGACAAAAGAAGTTTCACCGCGAGACAAAACAAGGGTCACGGCTTACCCCTCATTGGCAATCAATTAACCCTTATTTGCTCTTATCGGGGTTCTTAACCAACCCTTAAATAGCAATCATTCACAATCATTGGCACTTTTGTTGCTAGAATGTTCGGATAAACTGCAGCCATGACAAATATGATTCGTATCCTTGGAATTGATCCCGGATTGCGCCGTACCGGTTGGGGAATGGTCGAGAGCAATGGCAATAAATTGCGCTTCGTCGAGAGCGGAGTAATTGCTGCCAAAACCACTTTGGCCTTGTCTGATCGACTGCAAATAATCTTCAAAGAATTAGGCGAAATTATCGACCGGCTGGATCCGGATTGTGCGGCAATTGAGGGCAGCTTTGTTAGCGTTAATGCCGGCTCGGCAATGAAGCTTGGCCATGCCCGAGCCGCCGCCATGTTGGCGGCCAGCAATGCCGGTATGAGCGTGGCCGAATATGCGCCCAGAACAGTAAAGCAGGCACTGGTAGGCTCTGGCGGTGCTGACAAGGCGCAAATAGCCGCTATGGTGGCCATTCTGCTGCCGGGAACCAATACCAGCGGCGATGAAGCTGATGCGCTATCAGTGGCGATCTGTCACGCGCACCATGGCTCGAAACTGATGAGGTCGGCATAATGATTGGCAAATTAACCGGAATAGTCGATACCATCGGCAATGGCGAACTGATCCTTGATGTGAACGGGGTTGGCTATTTGCTACAGGCCGGAGCCAGAACCTTGCGCTCTTTGGCGCACGGAGAAACGGCCATATTGTTCGTGGAAACCTATGTTCGCCAAGACGTTTTCAAATTATTCGGCTTTGCTTCGGAACAAGAACGCGCATGGTTCGTGCGCTTACAGGACGTGCAAGGAGTTGGCGCTAAATCAGCATTAAGCGTGTTGGATGTGCTAGACCCCGAAGAGTTAATGCAGGCGGCCTTGATGCAAGACAAAGCCGCGGTGACAAGAGCAAATGGCGTTGGTCCGAAAGTGGCCGCCAGAATTGTCGCCGAACTAAAGGACAAGCCGGCTCCATTGGGGCGCGGTGGTGGTTTTGCGACTAATGTTGCGCCCGATAGTGTAACGCCACGTTCCAGTGCCACTATTGATGCGGTTTCGGCCTTGGTTAATTTGGGTTTTGCCAGCTCCGATGCCGCAGCATCAGTACGTGGCGCGCTCGGTAATTTGGGTGATGAAGCAAGTCTTGATGAACTGATCCGTATTGCCCTAAAAGAGTTGAACCAATGAGCGAAGAACCGATGCAAGGCGAGCGTCTAATTGATCGTGAGCCACAAGATGGCGATGGTGCGGACAAGGCTTTGCGGCCACGCAAGTTTGATGAATTTGTCGGTCAAGCCGATCTGGTGGCCAATTTACAAGTGTTCTGTAATGCTGCCGGTGGTCGCGGTGAGGCATTGGATCATGTATTGCTGTCCGGTCCACCGGGGCTTGGCAAAACCACATTGGCGCAGATACTTGCCCGCGAATTAGGGGTCGGGTTTCGTTCCACCTCGGGGCCGGTAATTGCCAAGGCCGGAGATCTGGCGGCGATACTGACCAATTTGGAACCAAGAGACGTATTGTTCATTGACGAAATTCATAGGCTTGGCCCGCACGTAGAAGAAATACTGTATCCGGCGATGGAGGACTTTGAACTTGATCTGATGATCGGCGAGGGGCCATCAGCCAGATCAATCAAGATAGATCTGCCACCATTTACCTTGGTTGGTGCCACCACCCGAGCCGGCTTGCTGGCGACACCGTTTCGTGACCGGTTTGGTATTCCATTGCGGCTTGGCTTCTATGAGGCCAAAGACTTAACCAAGATTGTCTTGCGCTCGGCAGTAAAATTGCAAATGCAAGTAACCGCCGAAGGAGCCGGAGAAATTGCCAAAAGATCACGGGGAACGCCACGGGTGGCCGGACGGTTATTGCGGCGGGTGCGAGACTTTGCCGAGGCGGCAGGTGATGGCAAAATAGATGCCAAAATCGCCGATCATGCTTTGAGCAGATTGGAAGTTGATGCTTTGGGGCTTGATGCGCAAGATCGCAGGTATTTGTTCGCATTAACCGAAAAATTTGCCGGCGGGCCGGTGGGCTTGGAAACTTTGGCTGCTTCTATGTCGGAGGCAAGAGATAGCCTCGAGGAAGTTATCGAGCCGTTCTTGATCCAGCAAGGGTTCTTGCAACGAACGCCGCGTGGCAGGATTGCAACTAAACGTGCCTTTGGCCATTTGGGGCTGGCGGTAAATCCTGATGCCGGTCTGTTTGATGGGAGTGCAAAGTGAGTAAGCAGCCGGAAACTGGTTATGTAGTTGATAATACTCATATCTTGCCGATTAGGGTTTATTATGAAGATACTGACTTTAGCGGCGTTGTTTATCATGCCGCTTATTTGAAGTTTCTCGAACGTGGCCGAACTGAAAGCTTTCGCTTTACCGGTACTTCGCATCTGGATTTGCTGGCTGAGGAAGTGCCGTTGGCCTTTGCCCTACGAAATATGGAAATCAGCTTTATCGCTCCGGCCAGGATTGATGACGTTTTACAGGTTCATACTAGGTTGCTAGATGCCAAAGGCGCTAGAATGAACGCCGAGCAATCGGTGTTTTGCGAAGATGTAAAGCTTCTATCGGCCAAGGTGGAAATGGCTTGTATCGACCTTAATGGTCGCCCTAAACGTATCCCGAAATTTGTTATGGACAAAATACTGCCAGTACTTTTTGCTGAAGCTACCTGAAAATGGTCACAATTGTCGCTCACAACCCTAGGACTCAGACTCGTTTAACTGGTTTAATTTCATGCTTTTAGAAGATAACGAATGGAAGAAAGCAAATGCAGCAAAGGTTGACACCCTTTGCAAGGCTTGGTTTCGACAAGCGTTGGCTTCTAAAAGCACCTGTAAGGCGAGGGTTGTTTTTCGCTTGAATGCGTCAAAAGGTCTTGAAAATGCATCATATTTCCTGCACCCTTTCTCCTGTTCAAGCAAAAAAACTCCTCCTCGTGAAATCAATCAGTTAAACAAGTCTGAGCCCTTGGTAACTCGTAATAGTATTGGAATTGATTATGGATGTTAGCTTAATTCAACCGGGACTTTCCCAAACTGACTTTTCGTTTATGGCCTTGTTTTTACATGCCGATATTGTTGTTAAGGCGGTGATGGGTCTGTTGGTGTTTTCATCTGTCTGGTCATGGGCGATTATCTTTGAGCGTCAGTTTTCGTTCATGGGCTTGGCGTCGAAAGCCAAGAAATTTGAGAAAACTTTCTGGGCTGGCAAGTCTTTGGACGAAATGTTTGAGCAAGTGGGAAAAAAACCGAATGACCCGATGGCACGGGTGTTCATTTCGGCAATGCGCGAATGGAAAGAAAGTCGAGGGGTTGGCGGATCTGATTTGCAAATCATAACTCTTAAAGAACGTATTGACCGGGTTATGGCGTTACGGGTGTCACGCGAACTGTCAAAGGCAGAGCGCGGCTTGGGCATATTGGCCTCTATAGGTTCTGCCTCGCCATTTATAGGTCTGTTTGGAACTGTTTGGGGGATCATGAACTCGTTTCGGGCTATTGCGGCCAGTCATGACAGCTCTTTGGCCGTGGTGGCTCCTGGCATTGCCGAGGCATTGTTTGCAACTGCGCTTGGCTTGTTGGCGGCAATACCGGCGGTGGTATTTTATAACAAATTTGCCTCGGATACTATGCGCTATGCTACCAGGCTTGAAGGATTTGCCGATGAATTGTCGGCGATCTTCTCACGCAGAATTGCCGGAGGGAAATCATGAGTATCTCACTTTCTTCATTAAGTGGATCCGGACGTAAACGTGGGCAAAAATATAAACCCAGAGCCGAAATAAATGTCACACCGATGGTTGATGTTATGTTGGTGCTGTTGATCGTGTTTATGATCACTGCTCCGTTGATGACTACTGGAATTGATGTCAATTTGCCAGAGGTGGTGGCAAAGCCGATAACCATTGATGCCGAGCCATTGACCATCACCATTGATGCTACTGGCAAGGTGTATTTGATGGAGACAGAGATTGCCACAGATGATCTGGTGGCAAAGCTGATCGCAATATCCAAAAATGGGGCCCAAGAACGTATTGTTTTGCAGGCCGATAAGGATATTGATTATGGAGCTGTAATGAATGTTATGGCGCGAGTTCATAGCGCCGGATTTGTCAATTTAGCATTGGCAACTGAGCCTAGTTTATAGCGAATAATAGAGAATATAAACGTGAATTTTGGTTTCCTCATATCGGTTTTATTGCACTTTGCGGTGATCTTTGTTGGTGTAACTATGCTTCCCGATGCCATGCAGAACCGTACAGAAATAACGCCGGTTATTCCGGTTGACCTGGTGATGTTGGCCGAAGAAACTAATATCAAAGAAGTAATTGCTGAAATACCAGAGCCTATAATTGAGAAAAAACTGGTTTCTGAGCCGGTAGTCGAACAGCCCAAAACAATTGAGCCAGAGCCAATAATTCAGCCGGTAAAGCCAAAGCCTAAGGTAAACAAACCAGAGCCAATAGTTAAAAAAGAAGTGGTCAAACCCAAACCAAAACCCAAACCGAAACCACCAACATTTGATTTGGCGCGGCTTGATAAGAAACTGGCCACAAATAGACCAGTGGAAAGTGAATTTGATAAATTGCTAGAAAAAAACATTACATCTCGGGCGGCAATTGGCGCGGCAGACGCGCTTAGTGTTGATGAAGTGGACTTATTAAGGTCACAAATGTATGGCTGTTGGCGGGCGCCGTTGGATGCACCAAATCCGGAAAAACTGGTAGTGCGGGTGAAATTGCGGTTAAATGTTGATGGTAGTTTGCAAGGAGCGCCGGAGGTGTTGAACCAAAACCGGATAAACAGCTCGAATGATCCATTTTGGCGGGCAGCTTCTAGTTCTGCGCATCGGGCAGTTATCCGTTGCCAACCATATTCGCTTCCTGCTGAAAAATATGCTAGTTGGCAGGAAATTATTCTTACCTTTAATGCTGCTGAAATGATGGGAATATCGCCATAATGAAATTAACTAAAATTATTCTTACAACATTGTTGTTAATGGTATGGGTGCTTAGCGTACCAGCCAATGCTTCGCTGGAAATTGACATTACCCGTGGTCATTTGGACCCAACTCCATTGGCGATTCCCAACTTTTCAGGAAGCACTGATCCTGAACGACTGATAGGCGAGCAAATTGCTTCGGTGATACGTGATGATCTGGAACGATCAGGATTGTTCAAAATACTGGACCCGGCTTCGTACATTGAGCATCAGCGTAATATTGACTTAAAGCCGAAATTTGCCGAATGGCGAGTGATCAATTCCGATGCTTTATTGGCTGGCCGGGTAGTGATTGAAAATGAAAACCGGATCAGGGTTGATGTGCGATTGTGGGATGTGTTTGCGGAAACCCATTTGTTCGGGCAGCAAATGGGAACCACGCCGGAGAACTGGCGGCGGATTGCTCATAAAATTGCTGATGCTATCTATCAAAAACTAACCGGAGAATCTGGGTATTTTGATACCAGAGTAGTGTTTATTGCAGAATCTGGACCAAAAATTAACCGCGTTAAACGCTTGGCTATTATGGATCAGGACGGCGCTAACCCGACCTTTCTTACTCCGGGAAGTTATACAGTATTAACGCCGCGTTTTTCACCAACCGCCCAGCAAATTACCTATTTATCATATTCGACTATGGTTCCATCGGTGTTTTTGTTCAATATTGAAACCGGCAGGCAAGAAGTGTTAGGTGATTTTCCGGGCATGACTTTTGCGCCAAGATTCTCACCTGACGGCAAAAAGGTGATTATGAGCTTAGTGCAAGATGGAAATTCTGACATTTGGGTGATGGATTTGCGAACTCGCAGAAGGGTGCGGTTAACCAGCGCTTCGGCCATTGATACCTCACCGTCATTTTCACCCGATGGTTCCAAAATTGTCTTTAACTCAGATCGTGGTGGCTCGCCGCAATTATATATCATGAACGCTGATGGTTCCAATATTCACCGGATCAGCTTTAACCGTGGTAGGTATTCTGCACCTGTTTGGTCTCCCAGAGGTGACTTGATCGCCTTTACACAGCAAAATAAAGGTAGGTTCCATATCGGGGTAATGCGCCCCGATGGAACTGCTGAGAGGATATTAACGACAGCATATCTTGATGAAGGCCCTACGTGGTCACCAAATGGCCGTGTGTTGATGTTTACTCGCGAAACTAGGCCCGGTGGTGGCCCCAGAGTCTACAGCATTGACCTTACCGGATCGAATTTGCGCCGGGTTGAAACACCGGGTGATTCATCAGATCCCGCATGGTCCCCCTTGATTGAATAGACTAACGGAGCTAGTTTGTTCTGGTATTATAGAAAAATTTAGAAAAATAACCTAAAATACTTATCTTTTAACCGCTAAAGGGAAGCTACAATGAAAACCAAGTTATTATGCCTTGCTGCTGCTTTTGCGGTCTCTGCATGTGCCAGTGATCCGCAGACAACCCAAGTTTCGACACCAACCGCACACCCGGTACAGTCGCCGACCAGCTCTCGGGTTACATCGGTGGAGACCCACACTACAGAGCCTGTTTACGTGGCTAGGCCAGGTTCGATTGAGGAGTTCTCGACCAATGCCGGCGATCGGGTGTATTTTGCTTATGACAGCTATACTTTAAGCGCTGAAGCTCGGGCGACTCTTTCAAAACAGGCAGCTTGGTTAAACAGTTATCCTCGCACACGAATTTTGGTGGCTGGTAATTGTGATGAACGCGGTACTCGTGAATATAACCTTGCACTGGGCGCTAGAAGGTCAAATTCTGTCAAGCAATATTTGGTGAACTTAGGTGTTGATCCTTCAAGGGTGACAACTATCTCCTATGGCAAAGAGCGTCCTATTGATCCGCGTTCAGTTGGTGCTGCATGGTCAATAAATCGTAATGCCCATACCGCGATCGTTTCTGGTGCTTCTAGTTAGAGCGTTGCCGGTTCAGATTGAAATGGAAGTATTCTAATTGGTAGAAAATGCAAATTCGTGAGTATCGTATTTGCTTGCCGTAAAATCGGTGCAGCTTTTGCTGGCAAATGTTAATTTTTCGTTTGTCACATTTGCTCACCGCAAAACCGGTATCCATTTTTGCTGGCAAATGTTCTAAAACCTAACAAGGTTCTGCCTTGTTTTTGCTTTAATTATTTATGAAAGTGCGGGTATGAAAAATATTACCTTAGGAATTCTGATCGTCTTCTTATTGCCGTTTTCGGCAGCACAGGCAGCAGAATCGCGAAAACAACTTGGCTTACGGCTTGATGCATTGACCCAACGGATAATGATGTTGGAGGATCGTATGTTAACTGGCGATCCAGCGGCGATACAGTTGCAGCAAAGATTAGATACATTTGAGCGGCAAATGCGTAATCAAGTCGGCGAGAACGAACGATTACGTTTTGAGAATAAACGCCAACGGCAAGATATTAACACCTTAAGACTTGAACTGGAATTGTTGAACAAGGACGTTAAATCTGCTCGTGATGATGCCAAGGCGGCCAAGTCATTATTAGGTGGCTATATCACCGGTGGTGTAATTGATATGCCGGTTGAACAAGTACAAGAACTTGATGCAGATGAAATTGACCCTGCAAGTGCAAATTCAAAGTTTACCGCTGCTCGTAAATTGTTGGAAAGTGGCTTTTTTGACCAAGCATATAATTCTCTACAGGCATTTGTTGTAGAATTCCCCAAAGATGACTTGAGCGGAGAGGCTCTTTATTGGTTGGGTGAAATTCAAATGGTGCGTGGTGATGCTGCCAAAGCTGCTGATCATTATCTACAGTCCTTAAAGAGCTTTCGAAAAGGCTCCAGAGCGCCAGATGCTATGGTTAAATTAGCCGCGTCTTTTGCTGTTATGGGTGACATAAAGGAAGCCTGTCGTACGTTGAAATTATTCCCTAGTGAATACCCAGCAGCTTCTGCAGCGGTAAAGACCAAAGCCGATATAGAAAAACGTCGTGCTGGTTGTAGCCCGTAACCCTGATATTTTGTTGGAGAAATGCGAGAAGCATTTGTCAGCAAATGAGTCATTAGTTGTCGGGTTTTCTGGCGGTGGCGATAGTTTGGCTTTGTTGGTTAAGTTGTTGCAATTAGGTAAAAATACCGGACGGGCGGTTCATGCGCTGATTGTAAACCATCGCATCAAAAAGCAAGCAGATGCAGAGGCGTGCCAAGCATTGTTGCAAGCGCAAGAGCTAGGTGCCAACGCGCAAATACTTAATTGGAACGGGGCAAATCTTGTCGGGCATGCACAAGCAAGAACCGCACGATATACTTTACTGGCCGCTGCTTGTCGGCAACTTGGGTCGCGACATTTATGGTTGGCTCATACAGCTAGCGATCAAATTGAAACGTTTTGGTTGCGCATTAAGGCTGGTTCAGGGGCGCGTGGTTTGGCTGTAATGGGCTATGAAGCACCATTTCCCGTGTGGCCAGCAGGTTATGATTTGCGGGTGTTACGGCCATTATTGGATCAATGTCGAGAACAGCTACGAGATGATTTACTAGCCCAAGGTTTGGGCTGGATTGAAGATGCTGCTAATACTGACCGCCAGTATGAGCGAGTGCGAATTAGACAGTCATTGGCGGAATTACAAGCGGCTGGTTTGCAGACAGAGCTTGTTAGTTTGGGTATTGGTAAATTCCAAAAACTGGCAGAGATTGAGCAAAGCCAAGTTGAAGAATTATTGTCTTGTGTTGTCTTTGATAAATTTGGTTTTGCGGTAATTGACAACAAGAAATTACAGAAAGTTGATGAAACTGTTTTGGCAAGGTTTCTTGAAAAAATAATGCTTGGCGTTTCTGGTCGTTCGCGTGCCAAGCACAATGGGCGAGCTTTGGTGGCTACATGGCGTAAATTGCCAGAACAAGATGGCACGATAAATGGCTGCTTGTTGCAATTTACAAAAAATGAAGTCAGAATTTTTCGTGATCCGGGTGCTGTTTGCGGGCGGGCTGGTAAATCAGGCCTTTCGGTAGAAGTTAATTCTGTTGGGCAATCGGTGTTATTTGACAATAAGTGGCTAATTGTGGCACCAGAAATAGGAACTTTATTGCCGCTTGGAAATTGCCTGGACAGACTAACGTCTGGGCAAATTGAAGAATTACAACAGGTGCCGTATCCAGCTCGTGCTACATTGCCGGTGTTGCAAAGTAAAACGGACAAAATAATTGTTTTTGCCACAGAGGCTCCACAAGAAATATTGGCAGTTGGTGCAGCACGGGGGATAGAAACTGGCACTCAATTCGCATAAACTTGCAGTGAAAGTGCTAAAATGGTGCAATATGATTAAATTCACCATTGTTTTATCGGGGATAAAACCCCATTTAAGGCAATCAACAGATCATCGAAAAATTTCGGTGGAGAGATAAAGGAAGCCTTCTATGGCCATGCGTAATCTTCTTTTGTGGGCAATCATCATTTTATTGGTGGTTTCCTTGTTTTCGATGATGCAAAGTAGCGGCAGTAAAGCGCCTGCTAGCGAGATAAGTTTTTCAACTTTGATGCGTGAAGCCGAAGCTGGAAGAGTTGCCGATGTTACTTTGAGCGGTATGAAGCTATCTGGAAATTATACCGGCGGTGGTCAGTTTACTTCAACAACCACTTATCCTGATACAGAACTTGCGTCCAAGCTAAGTGATGCTGGAGTTGATGTTACAGTTAAGCCCGAAGGACGTGGTTTACTGTTCACAATTTTAATGAACTTCCTTCCGATTATGTTGTTGATAGGGTTTTGGTTGTTTTACATGCGCCAGATGCAAGGCGGCGGTAAAGGTGGTGCTATGGGCTTTGGCAAGTCAAAAGCCAGATTGCTGACTGAAAATCAAACAAAGGTAACATTTGGTGATGTTGCTGGAATTGATGAGGCCAAAGAAGAGTTAGAAGAAATTGTTGAGTTCTTAAAGGATCCTTCAAAGTTTCAACGACTGGGTGGAAAAATTCCGAAGGGTGCGTTGTTAATCGGGCCTCCTGGAACCGGCAAAACCTTGCTTGCAAGGGCCGTTGCTGGTGAGGCTGGCGTTCCGTTTTTTACTATTTCCGGTTCAGACTTTGTTGAAATGTTTGTGGGTGTTGGCGCCAGCCGGGTGCGTGATATGTTTGAGCAAGCTAAAAAGAATGCGCCTTGTATTATCTTTATCGACGAAATTGATGCTGTTGGTCGCTCTCGTGGTGCTGGTCTTGGTGGCGGCAATGATGAGCGTGAACAGACGTTGAACCAGCTATTGGTCGAGATGGACGGGTTTGAAACCAATGAGGGTGTTATCCTGATTGCAGCGACTAACCGCCCAGATGTATTGGATAGTGCCTTATTGCGCCCCGGTAGGTTCGATCGGCAGGTAACTGTGCCAAACCCAGATATTCTGGGTCGTGAGAAAATTCTCAAAATCCACACCAAAGACATACCAACTGCTGCCGATGTTGATGTTCGAGTTATTGCCAGAGGAACACCCGGTTTTTCCGGAGCGGATCTGGCAAATCTATGTAATGAGGCAGCTTTATTGGCGGCAAGGCGTGAAAAACGCATTGTTACCATGATAGATTTTGAAGATGCCAAGGACAAAGTCATGATGGGCGCAGAACGGCGTTCTATGGTGATGAGCGAAAAAGAAAAGCGGATGACTGCTTATCACGAGGCCGGTCATGCAGTGGTGGCGATCAAAGTCCCGGCGGCAGATCCTGTTCACAAAGCAACTATTATTCCCCGTGGACGAGCCTTGGGCATGGTGATGCAGTTGCCAGAAGATGATAAATATTCGCAAAGCTTCGAAGAAATGACATCTCGTTTAGCCATATTGATGGGCGGACGGGTTGCTGAAGAATTAGCATTCGGAGCTAAAAATGTTACTTCTGGTGCATCTTCTGATATTCAAGCGGCAACTGGGTTGGCCAAAGCCATGGTCACCAAATGGGGTTTTTCAGAGAAATTGGGCAATATCTCTTATGGTGATGACGGCGGCGAAGTGTTCTTAGGTCAGCAAATTATGCGAAGTAGCTCAGTCTCTCCAGAAACCGCAAAATTGATCGAGGAAGAAACCAAACGCTTTGTTGATGAAGGCGAAGCTGCGGCGCGGACAATTTTGACTAAACACAAGAAAGCCTGGAAAGCCGTTGCCGAAGGATTGATTGAGTTCGAAACCTTAACTGGTGAGGAAATAGAGGGCTTGATTAAGGGCAAGCGGCCTAATCGTCCTGATCCGGAAGAAACTCCAAAATCAAAAGGCCCAGGTGCTGCCGTGCCGGTGATTTCAGGCGGTAAAAAGCCCAAGCAAAAACCAAAGGCCGGAAAAAAAGACGGGCCAGAGCCGCAAGGCGCGTGATTTTTGGCTGCTCGAGCCAATATGAATTTTAGGTCATCAGATCGGCCATTGGTTTGCGGAATTGTAAACGTAACGCCAGATAGCTTTTCCGATGGCGGGCGATATGTTGACCCTGATCTGGCGATAAAACATGCTCTTACTTTGATCGGGCAGGGGGCTGACATTGTTGATATTGGTGGCGAAAGCACAAGGCCGGGGTCATTGCCGGTTTGCAAGGCTGAAGAATTGTCACGTGTTTTGCCAGTTATTACCGCTATCCGCCAGCAATCAGAAGTACCGATCTCTATTGATACTATGAAGCCACAAGTGGCCGAGCAAGCAATAGCTATAGGGGCTGATATTTGGAATGATGTTAGTGCTTTGCGTCATGATACAACATCTTTGAATGTGGCGGCCGAGCTTGGTTGTCCAATGGTTCTGATGCACATGCAAGGTGAGCCTAAAACCATGCAAAATGCTCCGGCCTATAAGGACGTGTTTTGTGAGGTGTTGGATTTCTTGCAAAGCCGAATTGATGCCGCTTTGCAAGCAGGTGTCGCCAAGAAAAATATTCTTGTTGATCCGGGTATTGGTTTTGGCAAAACCTTGCAAGATAATTTGGAACTGCTGGCCAATTTAGACAAGCTACAACAGCAAACTGATTTTCCGGTGATGCTTGGTGCTTCACGAAAACGTATGATTGGTGAGCTTGACTTTTCTGCACCTACAGACGATCGCTTGGGTGGTTCATTGGCTTTGGTGGCGGCAGCTTATTACCAAGAAATTGCAATGGTTAGAGTTCACGATGTGCGAGAAACTGTGCAAATGCTGCGAGTGTTAAAAGCGGTGGATTCTCAAGGAAAAACCGATGAGTAAACCGCTTCAACCAGTGGTGCTGACTATTGCTGGTTCCGATAGCGGTGGTGGCGCTGGTGTTCAAGCGGATATAAAGACGATAACCGTATTGGGTAGTTATGCGGCCAGCGCAATTACTGCAATTACTGCGCAAAATACTTGCGGTGTGCAGCAGGTGCAGTTTTTGGATGCGAGCTTGGTGCGAGCGCAAATAAAATCGGTACTTGATGATTTTGCTGTAGACATAATTAAAATCGGCATGTTGGGCAATGCGGATATTGTTTCTGCGGTGGCGGAAGAATTGCGTGACCAGCAAATACCAATAGTTCTTGATCCGGTGATGATCGCCAAAGGCGGCTCCAAGTTATTATCCGAAAATGCAATTAACATTCTGCTCAAAGATTTGTTGCCACAGGTTTATTTGCTTACCCCTAATGCGCCAGAAGCTGAGGCTTTAACCGGGGTGTCTATTGAAGGTGCTGATGATCAGCTTCTAGCTGCAAAAATATTACGCTCCAAGGGGGCGCAAGCTGTTTTGATCAAAGGCGGGCATATAGCTGGAGATACAATTTACGACCTGTTATTATCTAAACAGGGGGAGACGGTTTTTGAAAGTCCAAGAATTAATACAAAACACACTCATGGAACTGGCTGCACTTTGTCCAGTGCGATAGCTGTTTATCTTGCGCAAGATTTACAATTGGGCGAGGCGGTAAGAATGGCACGAGAATATATGCTACAGGCGATAATTCATGCACCAAAATTAGGTAATGGTCACGGGCCATTGGCTCATAATTGGCCATTTAGGATAAATAAATGAAACTTGATATTTATCAAATAGATGCTTTTAGTGATGGCGCGTTTACCGGCAATCCAGCGGCAGTAATTCCTCTTAAAATACCGCTTGATCCAGTATTAATGCAAAACATTGCTATGGAAAACAACCTTTCAGAAACTGCGTTTATCGTTGCAAGTGATGACCCCGCACATTGGGGTTTGCGCTGGTTTACTCCAACAACCGAAGTTCCGTTATGTGGTCATGCAGCTTTTGCCAGCGGAGTTTGTGTTTTGCGGCACATACACCCTGATCTGGATAAGGTGACATTTGCTAGTGCCAGCGGTTTGTTAAGCGTCGAACGTAGCGGGCAGAACTTTATTGTTGATTTACCGGCGGCAAAGCAAAATTCGTGGCAAGCATCAAAAGAGTTAGTCGAAGCCCTTGGGACGGAAAAAGCCCGACGTTTCAGGATGTTCCCCTTTGAAATCAAGGG
>JAKITZ010000030.1 GCA_021647805.1 Robiginitomaculum sp. | reverse complement strand
CAATCAAATAAATATTACCGTCAACAATATCGGCCGTAGCAGCCCTTCTAGCAGCAGGGCCACCTTCTATAAGTTGCCAGATATTTTCAGCCGGATCGAAAACTGCCATTTGACCGGAAATGTCACCCGAACCACCAATAGTGAACAGCTTTCCAGCCCCCGCAACCATGGCAAATGCCGCTCTGTTTCCGGGCATTGCCGGAGCCGGTTGCCACTCACCGCTAATCTCGTCAAACTTCCACATTTCGTTACCGGCAAGACCTTTGCCACCTGCAGGATAGCCACCTGCCGCGTACAAGACACCATCTAACGATGCCAGCCCGAACTGCTCCAGACCTACGGGCAAATCCGGCAAGCTGCGCCAAACCTTAGCAACAGGATTGTATCGTTCAGAATCACTCATTGGCGCTAATCTTCCGGCACCACCGATAGCGTAAATATTACCATCCATTTCCACTACAGACAAAGCAGCTCTGGCAGTTTCCATTGGCGATCCTTCGCGCCATGTTTGCGCAAAACTAAGCGTTGGGATTAAAAACAATATTATTACAAAACTAAGACGCACTTTATAAACTCCTCAACCAACAAGAACTAATGCTGCCAAACCTAAAAACACAAAGAAACCAACAATATCTGTCACTGTCGTAACAAACACACTAGAAGCCACAGCAGGATCGGCTCCAAGGCGTTTCAACCCAAGCGGAGCCAAAATTCCAGCAAAACCAGCAACAAGGTGATTTATTACCATAGCAGAAGCAATAATTAACGCCAATGGCAATGACTTAAACCACACAAATGTAACCAAGCCCATGATAATGGCAAAGATAAGACCATGAACTAGTCCGGCAAGCATTTCGCGGGTAATTATCCTACCAGCATTCGCTTTGGTGATTTCGCGCAATGCCAACGCTCTTACCGCAACGGTCAGCACCTGAGTAGCGGCATTTCCACCCATTGAGGCAACTATTGGCATTAACACCGCCAGAGCGATGATTCTTTCCATTGATGCCTCAAACATCGAAATAACCATAGAGGCCAAAATAGCCGTAGCCAGATTTACCATCAACCATGGCGCGCGACTAACAATCACATCTTTAACCGTATCGCCCAAACCAGCTTCGCTAACACCGGCCAAAGACAATAAGTCTTCTGTGTGTTCATCGTGCATTACTTCGACCATATCATCCATAGTTATCATGCCAACCAATCGGCCATCTCCATCAGTTACCGGAGCCGAAGGAAGATCATACTTTTCAAATAGATAAGCCGCATCTTCTTTGTCGGTTTGTTGGCTCAACACGACTTGCACCGATGACATTAACTGACTTAATATCGCAGTATTGTTTGCTCGCAACAAATCAGATAAAGCAATCAAACCAATCACATGGTGCGATGGGTCAACAACATAAATTTCATAAAACGTGTCCGGCATCGTAGTGTCATCAGATGTTCGAATACTGTTTATCGCCTGCTCTACATTGAAAAAAGCAGGAACAGCAACAAACTCACGCTGCATTAATCGTCCGACACTGTCTGGCTCAAATGTTAAAGATGTTTCAAGTGCCTGACGCTCTTTGGGGTTTACCGATTTTAGAACCTCATCACGAAATTCAACATCCAGCTCCTCAACAACATGAATCGCATCATCGGATTCCAACTTCCCAATGGCATCGGCAACTGTCTTGGCATCAAGAATTCCAAAAATTATTTCCAGCACATGGTCTGATAATTCAGCTAAAACCTCGCCGTTAAATATATCCGGTACCAGACGCGCCAAACGACGCAATTGTTCGTTAGATAATTGCTCAACAACATCAGAAGCATCTGCGGCATGCAAGTTGGCTAGAGCATTTTTTGCTGCTTTAGGGTCATTATCAGATATAGCACTACAAATATCTTCAAGAGCAGCAGCATCAATCTCAGTGCCGCTGGTCTGATCAATATCAGCTTCTTGCTTTATAATGTCTTTCATTATCTGAACCATTTTTTAAGCCAGAGACATCAATGTCAACACGGCCTAGAATCATGATCATAAACTATACAGTCAGATGCAGGTGATTAACTTTGCGTAGAATCAATTTTGTTTTGTTGGTTGTTGCTTTTGATTATTTTATAACCAACATAAATCAGGAATAAACCAATCAATTCAGTCACATATAGAACCTCTACATGTCCCATACGGGTAAATGTTCCGCCAATACCGGGCAGTAAAGCACCAATGGCAATATATACATTTCCCTTAAATCGAGCTTGATGATCCGATAAGGCATAATACTTCAAAGCTGAATAAATTGCCCCACCAACTAGAAAAATCATTGCGTAAATATTAATCGGTATGGAAAACAATCTAATCCACTGCCACTCAAATACTCTACCCGTAAGCTTGCCCTCAAATCCTGTTGGCAAAGCGATTGGCGAAAGAGCTACAAAAACTGCGGCAATAACAATAGTCGAGACAATCAATATGGTCGTTGCATGGGCAAATTTGCGGTTCATAAGCAAGTAAACCGAACCTTGTGCCAAAGGAAAACCACCGAGCAAAGCGCCAACAATATACCAGAATTTAGTATTTATCTCGCTCCAGCCAAATAATACATTGATACTTTCGCTCAAAGTTCCCAAGCCAAAAGCAATTACGCCAATAGTCCACCACATCAAATAAGTGGTTTTGCTTTTCCGATAATGTAAGAAAATCTCGCGGGCGAAAAAAATCGCCCCAAAAGTGGTTAAAATAGGGATATATTCAACGAAATTGGACATAGCAAAACTCACGAGCAATATAATTTGCGCTGGTTATGACACTAAAGCAGTTCAGGAGCCAGTCAAAAAAACACAAACAGAATCTAAGATGACATCAGGTGTTTTTATGAAAATAATAAAAACTGTCACAAAGTTGTTGCTAGCCAGAATTAAAACTTAATAAAAATGGTGGGCGATGAGAGGCTCGAACTCCCGACATCCACGGTGTAAACATGGCGCTCTACCAACTGAGCTAATCGCCCTTACCAGCATTGCTGACAGGAAAACGGAATATGACTATTCCGAGGAAAACTGCAAGCGAAAAATGAAAAAGGGCCAGCAAAAGCCAGCCCTTTTACAGTAAATCATTAATTGACTAGCAATTTACACAATCTTTGAATGATTTGCCAGCTTTAAACTTAGGACGCTTGGAAGCCGGGCGCTTAATCATTTCGCCTGTACGCGGGTTGCGGGCCATGCCAGCGGCGCGATGAGCGACAGTAAAAGAACCAAAACCTGGAACACGGACTTCGCCGCCGTCACCCAGAGTATTTTGAATGGTGTTAAATACTGAATTAACAGCATCTAATGCCTGAGCTTTCGTCATATCACATTCTGTTGCTACGGCATCTGCCAGTTCACTTTTGTTCATTTGAAAATCCTTCTCATTATGAAACACCGAATCATAGGTGCTGATAGCCCATTGTCGCAAAAAATCCTTATTTTGCAACGCTTTTCATTGATTTATTTACACTATAATTTTCTTAACCTAATGAGTGACTATTGACTCGCCATCATCGTCACCACTATCTTTTTCATTTGCAGCTGTTTCCAGGTCAGCATTGCTCCATTCAATAGGTTGTAATTTAGATACCAATGCGTGTTCCAACACTTCATCAAGTGAAGACACGGGAATTATTTCCAAACCATTTTTAACATTATCGGGTATTTCCTCCAAGTCTTTGGCGTTATCCATTGGAATCAATACAGTTTTTACCCCGCCACGCAAAGCAGCAAGCAGTTTTTCCTTCAATCCGCCAATCTCCATTGCCCTGCCTCTCAAAGAGATTTCTCCGGTCATTGCCACGTCTTTGCGCACTGCAACATTGGTCAGAACCGAGATAATTGCCGTGGCCATTGCAATACCAGCAGAAGGGCCATCTTTGGGCGTTGCCCCTTCTGGAACATGAACGTGAAAATCCGATTGTTTGAACTGTTTCGCTTTAATGCCAAAACTAGCGCCACGCGAATGAACATAAGAATTTGCCGCAGAAATTGATTCTTTCATTACATCACGTAAATTTCCAGTGACCGTCATACGCCCCCGCCCCGGCATTTGCACAGCTTCAATGGTCAACAGTTCACCACCAGTTTCTGTCCAAGCCAACCCGGTAACAATACCCACAAGGTCTTCCTTGTCAGTTTGCCCGAATGAGAATTTGGCAATGCCAGCGTATTCAGCCAAATTTTCTTTGGTAATATGAATTTCCTGATACTCAGCAGAAACCAGTTTACGAACCGCCTTACGAGCCAAATTGGCCAATTCCCGTTCAAGGTTACGCACTCCGGCCTCTCTAGTGTATAGACGAATTAAGTCACGCAAAGCCTCATCATCTATTGACCATTCACCGTCCTTGAGGCCGTGATTTTCAATTTGCTTGGCAATCAAGTGTCGCTTGGCGATCTCTACTTTTTCGTCTTCTGTATAACCGGAAATGCGAATGACTTCCATGCGATCCATCAACGGTCTTGGTATATTCATCGTATTGGCAGTGGTGACAAAAAACACATCCGATAAGTTATAATCAACCTCCAAATAGTGATCATTAAAGGTCGTGTTTTGTTCCGGATCCAAAACCTCAAGCAAAGCGGCCGAAGGATCGCCGCGAAAGTCAGCGCCCATCTTGTCAATCTCATCTAACAGAAATAACGGATTACTGCTTTTAGCTTTTTTCATTGATTGAATAATACGCCCGGGCATTGAGCCAATATAAGTCCGGCGATGCCCGCGAATTTCGGATTCGTCCCGCACCCCACCCAATGAAACACGAACAAAATTACGTGCCGTAGCTCTAGCAATTGACTTGCCCAAAGAAGTTTTACCAACGCCCGGTGGCCCAACAAGGCAAAGTATCGGCCCTCTTACTTTTTTGGTTCGCTCCTGAACAGCCAAATGTTCCAATATCCGGTCTTTGACCTTTTCGAGACCAAAGTGATCTTCATCAAGAATTTCTTTGGCTTTGGCCAGATCAATCCTTGATCTAGTTTTTTTACCCCATGGCAATCCCAAAATCCAATCTAGATAGTTACGAATTACCGTAGACTCTGCCGACATCGGGTTCATCTGTCGCAGTTTTTTTAATTCCGCCAAAGCCTTAGTGTTTGCTTCTTTGGAAAGTTTGGTTTTGGCAATTTTTGCCGCAAGCTCATCAGCCTCTCCGGGAGCTTCTGATTGATCACCCAATTCACGTTGAATGGCTTTCATCTGCTCATTCAAATAATATTCCCGTTGCGATTTTTCCATCTGCCGCTTAACACGTGAGCGAATTTTCCGCTCGACCTGCAAGACACTAATCTCACCCTCCATTTTACCTAAAACGGCTTCTAAACGAGCATCAGTATCAATTATTTCTAATAATTTTTGTTTCTCTTTCAGTTTCACCGCCAAATGAGCAGAAATTGAATCTGCCAATTTACCCGCCTCATCAATATCGCTAATTGCTGTAACAATATCTGGTGATATTTTTTTGTTCAATTTTACATACCGCTCGAAACTATCGATCGCACTTCGCATCAAAGCCATAGTTTCCGGTGTTTCCGCGTCAGTTATTTCCACGGCACTGACCGATGCTTCTATATAGCCATCAACCATTTTAAAATCAGAGGCAGTTGCTCTAGTTTTCCCTTCTACCAATACTTTTAGCGTACCATCGGGTAGTTTTAGTAATTGCAATACTTTGGCAACGCAGCCCAAATTATGTAACTCATCATAATCTGGATCATCTATTGCCGGATCAATTTGCGTCAATAACAATATCTGTTTGTCTTTGCCCATTACTTCTTCTAGGGCTTTTACTGATTTTTCCCGTCCCGCGAACAGCGGCACAATCATGTGCGGAAAAACCACAATATCGCGAAGCGGTAAAACGGGAAGCGTTTGGACTTTATCTGACATGAGCACTCTTTATCCTGAACATTACCTAATCCGCACAATCAAGCCCGAATCTATTTACTTCATCAGCTAACAGTATCCACTACTACCGATGAATGCCTAATGAATTATATCGGAATAATTTAGTAATATTACAAGCCTTGCAAATGTAAAAAGGCAGGATAGTAAACATACTATCCTGCCCAATTAGTTTCGCGAGTGTAACTTTATTTTATGAAGCTACTTTTGGTATCGCTTTTTTCTTTTTTTCAGCAAAGATCAGTAATGGAGATGCATTGCCGTCAATAACTTCGGCATTGACCACAACTTCTTCCACACCATCTTGTCCGGGAAGTTCAAACATAGTGTCAAGCAATATGCCTTCCATAATTGAGCGAAGACCTCTAGCACCGGTTTTGCGCTTAATCGCCTTGCGGGCAACTGCAGATAAGGCATCTTTAGCAAAGGTCAATTTGACCCCTTCCATCATGAACAGGCTTTCATACTGTTTCATCAAAGCGTTTTTCGGCTCGGTCAAAATGGTTATCAACGCATCTTCATCAAGATTTTCCAAAGTAGCAATAACTGGCAAACGACCAATAAATTCAGGAATCAGACCAAATTTCATCAGATCATCAGGCTCTACACCTTTTAAGATTTCACCAATGTCAAGCTCCGCCTCATCTTGAACATCGGCTCCAAAACCAATACTGGTGCCACGACCACGTTGCGAGATAACTTTTTCCAAACCAGCAAACGCACCGCCAACTACGAACAACACATCAGTAGTATCCACTTGCAAGAACTCTTGTTGCGGGTGTTTACGGCCACCTTGTGGCGGAACGGAAGCAACTGTCCCCTCCATAATTTTCAGCAAGGCTTGTTGCACACCCTCACCGGAAACATCACGGGTAATAGATGGATTATCGGATTTACGGCTAATTTTATCGACCTCATCAATATAGACGATACCTCGTTGCGCCCGCTCAACATTATAATCAGAAGCTTGTAATAATTTCAGTATAATATTTTCAACGTCCTCGCCAACATAACCGGCTTCGGTCAAAGTGGTGGCATCAGCCATAGTGAACGGCACGTCAAGTATCCGCGCCAAAGTTTGCGCCAATAATGTTTTGCCACAACCGGTTGGACCAATAAGAAGAATATTAGACTTCGACAATTCAACATCGGAATTAGTTGCGGCATGGTTCAAGCGTTTATAATGATTATGCACAGCCACCGACAACACCCGTTTGGCATTTGCCTGTCCGATGACATAATCGTCCAACACGTCACATATCTCACGGGGAGTTGGAACACCCTCTTGTGACTTCACCAAAGAGCCTTTGGCCTCTTCGCGAATGATGTCCATACAAAGCTCAACACATTCATCACATATGAATACAGTTGGCCCGGCAATCAGTTTCCTGACTTCGTGTTGGCTCTTGCCGCAAAAAGAACAATATAATGTACTTTTGGAATCGTCGGTTTTATCAGATTTGCTCATAACGTAACTCCTGTCAGGCCAACACTTAGGACAATGCTTCTAGGTATTTTGTCGCATAAAATACTTAACTAGAAGATATTATGCAAATATGATGCCGAACTATTTGTGGCCAAAATGAGAACAGACGCTCTAAAATCGACTTTTTTTCTATTCGATCATCACTTTTTGGCGGGATCAAGCACCAAGTGTGGCTTTTAGTTCCTTTTCTTTAAGTGATTCACCCACTGCGTTTTTCATAAACATGATCAACAATACCAAATTCTTTTGCTTCATCAGCAGACATAAAGTGATCACGATCCAGCGTTTTCTCGATCACATCATATTTTTGACCAGTATGTTTTACATAAATATTATTCAACCGTTTTTTGATCTTTTGAATATCTTCAGCATGGCGAACAATGTCCGAAGCCTGTCCTTGAAAGCCACCTGATGGCTGATGAACCATAACTCTGGCATTTGGCGTGGCAAAGCGCATACCCTTGGCACCGCCAGACAATAACAATGAGCCCATGCTTGCCGCTTGCCCGATACAGGCCGTTGAAACCGGAGAGTTGATATATTGCATAGTATCATAAATCGCCAACCCGGAGGTAACAATTCCGCCCGGTGAATTTATGTACATTGAAATTTCTTTTTTAGGGTTTTCAGATTCAAGAAATAATAATTGCGCAGTTATCAAAGAGGCCATTCCGTCTTCAACAGGACCGGTCAGGAAAATAATTCGCTCTTTTAGTAATCTTGAAAAAATATCGTAACTACGCTCGCCACGGCTAGTCTGATCAACCACCATCGGCACCAAATTCATCATTACGTCTGCTGGGTCTCTCATTTTCATTTCTCGCTATTCATCGTCAAACCAAATCTCTAGCAACATATTGTGTGTTACCTATAGATTCGCAAGTGGAACCGCAGAAAGTAGCAAATTAGTTAAGAACAGTGCTTTTCAAAGAACTTATCCACAAAAGAATGCGGCCAAACAGTATTTACACACCATTTGGCCGTCAAATTCGATAAAACTTCAAAAAAACAGCTTAAATTACTTTTTAGTAGCAGGTTTCTTTTTTACTGCCGGTTTCTTGGCTGCCGGCTTTTTAGTAGCAGCAGTCTTTTTAGTTGGAGCTTTTTTTGCCGCGGTTTTTTTCTTGGCCGCAGGCTTCTTTTTGACTTTAGTTGCAGCCCCCGGTGCATCATCATCAGCAAACAACTCATCGCGGCTTACCTTAACGTCTTTAACCTTTGCCAGTTCCAGCATGAAGTCGACAACTTTTTCTTCAAAAATTGGCGCACGCAGTCTAGCTTGAGCCTCTGGGTTTTTCTGGAAATACTCAACAACCTGTTTTTCCTGCCCTTGATAGCGCATAGCTTCTTGGTTTATTGCCCGTGAAACTTCTTCGGCGGCCACGGTAATATTATTTTGCTGACCAATTTCAGCCAAAACCAAACCCAAACGAACCCGTCGTTCAGAAATTTTCAAATATTCAGCTTTTAGATCATCTTCGGACTTACCCTTGTCCTCGTCATCAACATTGCCCTCTTTAATATCGGCCTCTACCTGTTGCCAAATTTGCTGGAACTCGGCATCAACCATGCCCGGCGGCAAAGGAAAATCATGTTCTGCATCAAGCGCGTCAAGAATACGACGCTTTGAACGAGCGCGAGACTGGTTCTTATATTCGCTTTCGATATTTTGGCGAATAGCGTCTTTTAACGAATCAAGTGATGAAAGTCCTAACTGGGTGGCCAGTTCATCATCAATTTTAGTCTCCGTTGGCCCCTTGACCATTTTGACCACAGTCTCAAACACGGCTTCTTTACCAGCCAAGTGAGCGGCTTGATAATCGTCAGGGAATGTGACGTTTAGACTTGGGGTATCGCCCTTTTTGGCGCCAAGTAATTGCTCTTCAAATCCGGGAATGAATTGTCCGGCTCCGATAACAATCTCTGCATCTTCAGCAGAACCACCATCAAACTTTTCGCCGTCAATACTTCCCGTAAAGTCAATAACCACCGCATCGCCATCAACAGCTTTAGATTTTGCACTTTTATCTTTGAAAGTTTTTTGATCACCAGCAATACGGATGATAGCCTCATCGACTTCTTTATCACCTACTTCACAAACTGGACGTTCAATCGACAACTTGGCCGGATCAGCCGGAGTGAATTCTGGCATAATATCAACATTGATATTAAATTTCAGATCAGCCTTGCCAGCGATCACATCGTCAGCTTCGGTTTCAAGGTTGAATTGCGGATTACCAGCCGGCTTAATATTATTGTCGTTAAGCGCCTTTTTGCTGGCTTCATCCATGGCATTTTGCACCAGCTCGCCCATCATAGACTTACCAAACATACGTTTGATATGCGCTGGCGGAACTTTGCCCGGACGAAATCCCTTTAACGAGACCTCTGGTTGAACTTCTTTGATTTTCGCATCTAGCTTGGTTTCAAGCTCGGCCACCGTGATAACAACGTCATAAGTACGGCTTAGGCCTTCTGATTTAGTTTCTTTAACCTGCATGGTTCTGGTCCGGGTTGTTAAGTTTATTAAAATACGCGCGGGAATCACGCAAAACACTAATATTCAGCCGTTTTTATCACGACAGTTGCGCCTTATGTCATGAGTTTGCCCGCCACGCAACGGGGCTTTTCACTTAAAAAGGCATTTGCAGCTAATTGCGATCACCTACAATCAAAACTTCATAAGCCGGTATCGTTAGGAATTCGGCAAAATCATCAGCAAACACCATATCCCGCATGATTTTCATTCCTGCATCAATCCGTCTTGATGCGTATTCAGCCGCGCTCAATCCTTGTTGCAATTCCGCCTCGACCAAGGCGAACTGTTCTTCAAGCAATTCTGCAGTGACGATTTCACCGGTATCCAGTTTTGCCTGATGCTTGCGCCATTGCCATAATTGCGCCCGCGATATTTCTGCGGTAGCGGCATCTTCCATTAAATTATGAATTGGAACCGCGCCAAACCCGCAAAGCCACGCAGACAAATAAAGCACACCAACTTCAATATTAGCCCGCACCCCCTCGATAGTGATCGCTCCATCACTTGGCTGGGTTAATTGGCTGGCCTCTACAGTATAGCCGTTTTGCCGCTGCAATTGGTTGGATTCTGGCATGAATTCATCAAACACCTGCATGGCCAGTTTTACCATGGCCGGGTGTGCCACCCACGTACCATCATGGCCGTCTTTAACCTCGCGCAATTTATCATCGCGCACCTTGGCGTAGGCTGCCTCATTGGCCGCATCATCATTCTTCACCGGAATTTGCGCCGCCATGCCCCCCATTGCATGCGCCCCGCGACGATGACAAACTTCGATAACATTCAACGAATATGCTCGCATAAAGCCCGAAGTCATTGTCACTTGCGCCCGCTCTGGCAAAATCTTGTCAGATCGTTTTTGAAAGCTCTTAATATAACTAAAAATGTAATCCCAGCGGCCACAATTCAACCCGCAAATATGATCGCGCAGTTCATAAAGAATTTCATCAAGTTGCATTGAAGCCAGCAAGGTCTCGATCAATACCGTAACCCGAACCGTACCAACAGCTAAGCCAAGATAGGATTGCGCATGAAAAATGACCAAATTCCATAATCTGGCTTCATCGGCATTTTCCAGTTTTGGTAAATAATAATACGGCCCTGATTGCAGATTGCGTAGTGCCTTATGATTATGAAACAGGTACAAACCAAAATCGAACAAGCTGGCTGAAATTGGTTGACCGTCAATAGTTAAATGCGCTTCATGCAAATGCCAGCCTCTGGGGCGAACCAGTAAAACCGCCGGATCATCATTTAGCCGATATGTTTTGTCTTTGGTCGGGTGGATAAATTCAATAGTTCGCAAATTTGCATCACGTAAATTAACCTGCCCATCAAGCATATTACTCCAGCTTGGGCTGGAAGCATCTTCGAAATCAGCCATAAATACTTTTGCACCGCAATTAAGCGCATTGATGATCATTTTGCGATCAACCGGCCCGGTTATCTCCACCCGCCGATCCGACAGATCGGCCGGACAGGGGCGGACTTTCCAATCGCCTTGACGAATAGCCAAAGTTTCTGATTTGAAATCAGGATCAAGTCCAGCATTTAGCTGTTGCTGCAATTCATCGCGGTTTTGCAGTAATTGCTCCCGCGAAGAATGAAACTTGCGATGTAACTCTGCCAAAAACTCCAATGCTTGATAACTTAATATCTCGACATAACCCGCACTCATCTTGCCATTAATTTTTACGCCCTTGGGTACGGATATTTGCTGGTTCATTTTAACCCCTGATAAATTCTAAGCCTTGAATTGATCAGCTTCGGTAGATTCTGACAAGGCCGTTGTTGAAGATTGTCCACCAGAAATGGTATTAGCAACCGCGTCAAAATACCCAGTACCAACCTCTCTTTGGTGACGGGTCGCAGTATATCCGTGCTTTTCAGAAGCAAATTCTGCCTGTTGCAGTTCGGAATAGGCCGCCATACCGCGATCGCGATAGCCACGCGCCAACTCGAACATACCAAAGTTCAACTGATGAAAACCGGCCAGTGTCACGAATTGGAACTTGTAACCCATTGCACCAAGTTCTTGTTGATATTTGGCAATAGTTTCTTTGTCGAGATTGGCCTCCCAATTAAAACTGGGCGAGCAATTATAAGCCATCATCTTACCGGGGTATTTATCCTGAATAGCCTCGGCAAAACGCCTGGCATCATCAAGATTTGGTTTTGAGGTTTCCCACCAGATAAGATCACAATATGGCGCATAGGCCAAACCACGCTTGATACAATGCTCAACTCCGGTATTATCTTTTAAGCGATAGAACCCTTCTGGTGTGCGGCCTTGCGAATGATCAATAAACTCGTGATCCCGCTCATCAATATCAGAGGTGAGCAGTTTCGCACTTTCGGCATCGGTTCTGGCAATAACCAAAGTGGAAACCCCACTTACATCAGCCGCCAAACGAGCGGCATTAAGATTACGGATATGCGCCTTGGTCGGGATTAAAACCTTACCACCCAAATGACCGCATTTTTTCTCGGAAGCCAATTGATCTTCAAAATGTACACCGGCAGCTCCGGCCTCGATATAGGCTTTCATTATCTCATAGCAATTTAACGGCCCGCCAAACCCAGCTTCAGCATCGGCAACTATTGGCAAAAACCAATCGCGCTGCGCCCCGCCCTCAGCGTGCTCCACTTGATCGGCACGCTGTAAAGTCCGGTTGATTTTCTTTGCCAATTCCGGCCCGGAATTTGCCGGATATAATGACTGATCAGGATATGTCGCGCCGGCGGTATTATTATCCGCCGCCACCTGCCAGCCAGAAAGATATATTGCCTTTAAGCCGGCTCTAGCCATTTGCATAGCCTGATTGCCTGATAAAGCCCCCAAAGCATTTACATAGTCTTCGGTTTTTAGCAAATCCCACAACTTTTTTGCACCACGATCGGCCAATGTATGAGCAATATCAACTGACCCCTTTAGGCGCGCAACTTCATCAGCACTGTAATTACGTTTGATACCCTCAAACCTATCATTTGCAGTATTTGGAACCAATTCCTTAAAGTTATTACTCATCTTCTCTCTCCCTATATGCTAACATTTTCCAGATAAATTACTTCCATGTGTTTTTAGCGGAACCTGAACAAAGGTCGAGAAAAATGAGGTTTAGATGTAAGTTTTGTAATTTTTTTCTTGTAATATTGTAAATGCTGTAAATAATATTCCATCAACCCAAAAAGTGGAAACCGGTTTTTGGATAAGTTGATGGATAAGAGAAAACATACTTATATGAAACAACGTAAATTATTTGCCGGCGCCAGACTTAAACGCCTTCGCCGTAGTCTAAAACTCACCCAGTTACGCATGGCCGAAGAACTAAGCGTTTCAGCAAGCTATCTTAACTTGATGGAGCGCAACCAACGGCCAATTACTGCGCAAGTTTTGATCCGTTTGGTGGAAATATATGACCTTGACATAGCGGTGTTCTCCGCAGAGCCGGAACAAAGAACTTTTCTGGCATTGCGCGAAGCAGCCAGCGATCCAGTTCTGGCTTCATTAGGACTTGATGATCAGGACTTAAAAGAATTAAATGAAGTACACCCATTGGGGGCGCAAGCCATTGTAAATTTGCACAAAGCCCACCGTAACCTTGCACACACCATAGCCGGTCTTACGGAAAAAGTTTCTGGCGAAACCAGCTTCGGTGGCTTGGCACAAAGACCAGAAGAAACCGTGCGTGAACTGGTTCAAGAAAATGATAATTATTTTCCAGAAATAGAAGAAGCAGCGGAGATGTTTTCATCAGAAATATCTTTTGACCGCCGTGATATGTTTCGTCAATTATCCGCTAGGCTACAACAATTACACTCTATTCGCACCCGTATCATGCCGCAAAATATAATGCGCCAGAACCAAAGACGGCTTGATCAACACTCACGGCGACTATTGCTGTCTGATTTGCTAAACCAGCAGCAAACATGCTTTGAAATGTTAGTGCAAATTGCTCACCTTGAATTACGCGACTTGTTTGACGAGAAATCTATGGACAGTCGCTTATCCGAGGCAGGCAAACTGGCAAAAGATCTATACCGTAACTTTCTGGCTAAATATTTCGCAATGGCCGTTTTATTGCCATACGAACAGTTTGCTGGGCAAGCCGATGAATACCAAATTGACGTATTACGACTGTCGGCAAAATTCGACACCAATATTGAACTGATAATTCGCCGGCTGGCAAGTCTACGCAAACCTGGCTCGTTGGGTTTGCCAATATTCTTTTTGCGCTTGGATCGCGCAGGAACTGTAATTGATCGCGGCGGTGATAAATCATTTGGCTTTGCCCAAGCTGGCGGTAATTGCCCAAAATGGAATATCTGGAACAGTTTAGCTAACAGCCCGGCACCGCAAATGGATTTTGTCGAACTTGGTGATGGCGCGCGCCTGCTTAGTGTAGCATTTGCCACCGAACCCCGCGACCCTTTGTCAGAGCAATTTGCATACTCGCAAATCATGGTGTTCGGTTGCGCCAGCAATCGAGCCATGGAAACGGTATATGGGCAAAAAATGGGCGAGACACGAGAATTATCGCCTACCGCAATCGGTGCAAATTGTCAGATATGCGAGCGCCAGCAATGCGGCCAGCGCTCAAAGTCTGCATATCTGTTTGACAGCAAAAAACAAAACTCCCCCGTCAAACCACTTGCATCAAATTCTTATTGGAGTGGAGAATATTAAAACCTTCGGTTATTCTTCCATCATTGCGTCACGAAGGGCCTTAAACTCATTGCCCTTATACCAGTTTGGCCAGACACCTTCACGAGAAATAGCCTCGCCAACCAAATACAGAATATCAAAGTCCTGTGTCATGCCGGTAATATCCCAATCAGCCGAATACTCGTCCGAGACTTTATGGTAATTATCAGAACGATATGTCGCCGCTAGTTTCTCACCGGCCTCTTTGCCGCCAACAACCAAATCAGCACCACCACCGCCATAAAGCATTGGCACACCTTTTTTTGCCAACGAGATATGATCAGAGCGATAAAAATACCCGGCTTCCGGGTTGACCGCTCGAGCCCGTTGGTAACGGCGGGCCTAGATGAATGATCACCACCGCATCCCGGGCGACCGGTTCGCGGCCACAAGACTCGGCTTATCGGAGCCTCTGGCC
>JAKITZ010000029.1 GCA_021647805.1 Robiginitomaculum sp. | reverse complement strand
CTAATTTCTTGGCTGGCGGTGAGTTTCCCGTGCCAACTGGCCGTGACCGAAATGGCAATATTACTATAGAGTACAAAAAGTTTGGTGTTGCCTTGGGCTTTACCCCTTTGGTGGTTAGCGAGGGACGTATTTCATTGCGTTTATCAACCGAAGTGTCCGAGCTATCCAATCAGGGGGCTTTGATTCTAGCCTCGCAGCCAATAATTGATGATAGCGGGCAAGTTGTTGGTAATATTGAAGGATTGACCTTGCCCGCGCTAAAAGTCAGGCGCGCAGAAACAACCGTAGAATTACCCTCTGGTGGCTCAATGGTAATTGCTGGCTTGATCCAACAACAAACCAAACAGGCATTAGAAGGCGTTCCCGGTGCAAAAGACATTCCCATACTGGGCGCTTTGTTTCGCTCACGGGACTTTGTTAATGATGAAACAGAGCTGGTAATAGTTGTTACGCCTTATCTGGTTGATCCAACTCACCCGCAAAACTTGGCAACTCCGGCAGACGGCTTGAGAATTGCCTCAGATTTCTCAGCAATTTTATTAGGCCGGCTTAATGAAGTTTATCGCGCGCCGGGAGCAGATACTAGTGGTCAAAGCTGGAACGGCCCAGTTGGTTATAGTTTGGATTAGGGGATGCAAGTGATGAATAAATTTTATACTGGTTTGGTTTTACTGCTCGCTTCGTCTGTTGTTGGGGCTTGTGCTGTTAATGAGCCTGCAATGGTTTGGAAATTACCCGGTGACAGGCACAAAGTTTCTGTAACCGAAACTAGCGAGCGATTGCATTTGGTATTGGATCGTAACGATAGCGGGCTTTCCCTTACACAAAAAGCCGCCATTAAAGGTTTCGTGCATAATTGGCGTAATAAAGGTCATGGGCCTATTGGTCTGTCGATCCCAGATAGCTCAAAAAATGCAAATATTGCAGTTACTGCCGCAGCGCAAACCAGAGAAATACTATACGCAGAAGGATTGGCTTGGCAGCAAATAGCTGGTGGAAATTATCGTGCTGATGGCCAAAACAAGCCACCGGTAATTCTTAGCTTTCGCAAATATGTTGCCACAGCGCAAAACTGCAATGCTTCGCAACAAAATTTGGCAATGAATTTTAGTAACAAACCCTCAGCTAACTTTGGTTGTGCCGTTACGGTCAATATGGCGGCGATGATCGCTGATCCTTATGATCTTGTTGATCCAAAGGCCATGGATACAACGATAGCTGATCGTAGAATTGTTACTTATGAAAAATATGTCTTAGGCGAAACCACCGGAGTTGAACGTACTTCTGATGAAGAAGCCTCGGTTAGTGATGCTGTTGACTAAATGAAAAAAATGAACACAACACCGAAGAAATCGGAATTAAGTAAATGAGCCAAGATAGCAAACCTATTGACCCTTTTGATCCAGCTGATGCATTTGCTGTGCCAAATGAGTGGGAAAATGGCCCCGATGAAGTCATGGATAGTGATCCTGGTACTGTATTTGGCGCTTCGGCTATTTCTAGCCCACCACAAATGGATAATTTGCCGCCGCTGGAGCAAATGTCTAAACAAATGGCACCTCCAGCTTATATTGCGTCCGTAGAAGATGAATACAGCGATGCTGATGAAACCCTGTCTCCAGTACCAAGAATTTCCATTGCTGCATTTTGTGAGCGCCCTGATACTGCGCAACTAATTGAACGAGCAAGTGCTGATAGGCGATTATCACGAGCGCAAACCACCATTTCAATGGGGGGGTTGCCGGCGGCTATTGAGCATTATCATGACGAGAACACGCCAAATCTTATTTTGATAGAATCTGGTATGCGCGGCCATGGATTGTTTGAGCAATTAAACGAGTTAGCGGCTGTTTGCGATGCCGGAACCAAGGTTGTGGTCATTGGTGCTGCTAACGATATATCGTTATATCGTGAATTGATGGCACGAGGGATTAGCGAGTATTTGGTGCCGCCAATTGCTCCAATTCAGATTGTAAAAACAATTTCAAACTTGTTTACTGATCCCGATAAACCTTTTTCTGGAAAAGTAACTGCAGTTATAGGCGCTAAGGGGGGAGTGGGCTCTTCTACGATAGCTCATAACTTGGCTTGGCAGATTTCGGAAAACCTACAACTTGGCACAACTATTATTGACCTTGATTTGTCTTTTGGCACTGCCGGGTTGGACTTTAATCAAGATAGTGCTCAGGGAATTGGAGAGGCGTTATCTGATCCGGATCGAGTTGACGATGTGTTGCTAGAGAGGCTTATGACTAAGTGTACTGATCGTTTATCGGTATTTACTGCGCCGGCAACGCTGGACCGGGAGTGGGAAATTGATAAAGAATCCTATGAAACGGTGATTTCCGAAGTTCGTGCCACGGTTCCGCATGTAATACTTGATTTGCCACATATCTGGACAACTTGGATCAAAAACACATTGTTGCTGGCTGATGATGTAGTGATAGTTGCTTCGCCGGATCTGGCTTGTTTGCGCAATGCCAAGAATATGTATGATTTGCTGAAAACCAGAAGATCAAATGATAATCCACCAAAGATCATTGTAAATCAGGTTGGAGTGCCAAAAAGGCCAGAAATTTCGGTTAAAGATTTTACTGAGGCATTAGGTGCAGAACCAAATTTGGTTTTGCCGTTTGAGCCGGAGCTATATGGCCAAGCGACAAATAACGGACAAATGCTTTCAGAAGTAAATGCTGCGTCCAAAGCCGTTGCCGGTATTCAGTCATTGGCAGCAACAATTACTGGTAGAGAAATAGAGATCGCTAAAAGCCCCGGGTTTTTAGGCAAGCTTTTAGGTCGTAAATAAGTCAGGCTAGAATTATGTTCGGTAAACGTGTCGTAACAGACAAGGTAAGTCCAGCTCCCGTAGCAGCTGCGCCCAAAGCGCCGTCAGAAAATGGCGAGGACGTTGTTTCGTCCAATAGCCAAAAATCAGCAACTACGCCACCTGCTAAAATTGCCCAGAGCAAAAAGAAACCTGTTATTGCCGAGGAAAACACCAAGCGTTCCGAAGAATATTATGCTATTAAAACCACTATTTTTAATGCTTTGATCGATACGATAGATCTGTCGCAACTGGCGCAATTGGACACAACCAGTGCTGCCGAAGAAATACGCGACATTGTTACGGAAATAATTTCGATCAAAAACGTAGTAATGTCGATTGCCGAGCAAGAAGGCCTGTTACAAGATATTTGTGATGACGTCTTGGGTTTTGGCCCGCTGGAGCCATTACTGGCTCGTGATGATATTTCCGATATTATGGTCAATGGAGCTGATGCGGTTTTCATCGAGGTAAACGGCAAAGTAGAAAAAACCGGAGTTCGATTCCGAGATAACGGCCAGTTGATGAACATTTGCCAACGCATAGTTAGTCAAGTTGGCAGACGAGTTGATGAGTCCAGTCCGATATGTGATGCAAGATTGATGGACGGATCAAGAGTAAATGTGATCGCTCCACCTTTGTCACTGGACGGGCCAACCTTAACCATTCGTAAATTCAAAAAAGACAAACTTACCCTTGATGATCTGGTGAAATTTAACTCGATCACACCAGAAGGAGCCAAGGTCTTAGGCATTATTGGCGCATCTAGATGTAATGTGCTGATCTCTGGTGGTACTGGTTCCGGCAAAACCACGCTTTTGAACTGCATGACCGCTTATATCGAGCCGGACGAGCGGGTTATTACTTGCGAAGATGCAGCAGAGCTACAATTACAACAACCGCATGTGGTGCGGCTGGAAACCCGCCCGCCAAACCTTGAAGGCACGGGCATGATAACAATGACAGATCTGGTAAAAAACTGTCTGCGTATGCGACCGGAGCGGATCATTGTTGGCGAGGTTCGCGGCCATGAAGCGTTTGACTTATTGCAAGCAATGAATACCGGCCACGATGGTTCTATGGGAACTATTCACGCCAATAGCCCACGCGAGTCATTGTCACGTCTTGAGTCAATGATCACCATGGGTGGTTTTGGCCTGCCATCACGAACTATTCGTGAAATGATTGCTGGCTCGATTGATGTGGTAATTCAGGCTGCCAGATTACGTGATGGTTCTCGTAAGATCACTCACGTAACCGAAGTGCTGGGAATGGAGGGGGAGGTTATAATCACTCAGGACATTTTCTTGTATGAGATTAAAGGCGAAGACGAGAACGGCAATATTGTTGGGCAACACAATTCGACTGGCATTGCCAGACCTAATTTTTGGGATCGTGCCCGTTATTATGGTCTTGAGGGCGAGTTGGCTCTAGCCCTTGATGCGGCGGAGGCATAAGTATGGGCGATATGACTATTATTTTGGTTGCGGTCTTAGCTTTTGTTAGTGTTGCCGGTATCGGTTGGGTGTTTGCTAGTGGTTCGGGTAATAAGGTCGCAACTAAGCGGGTCAAAAGTTTAGATTCTGGCGGTTTGAAAAGAGGTAAAAAGGCGGTTTCGGCTCTGGATGTGGCCAATAATCGCCGCAAACAGGTGCAAGAAACCCTAAAAGACCTTGAGGCACATCAAAAACAGCAACGCAAACAAACCTACACCTTAAAAAGCCAAATAAAACAAGCTGGGTTGAAATGGTCGCCAACCGGTTTTTGGATTGGTTGCTTAGTGGTCGGGTTTCTGGTTGCTGGCGGATTATTGTTCACTGGGCGTCCTGTTCTAATCGCTTTGGGCATTGGCATTGGTGCTGGTGTTGGGCTTCCTAGGTGGGTGTTGGGGTTTTTGCGTAAAAAACGCGCCAAGAAATTTTCTGCAGAATTTTCCAATGCTATCGATATTATTGTTCGCGGGGTAAAATCCGGTTTGCCACTAAATGAGTGTTTGCAAATTATTGCTAGCGAGTCACCTGATCCAGTGGGGCCAGAGTTTAAATTACTGGTTGAGGGGCAATCGGTAGGCGTTGATTTGCCAACCGGCCTGCTGAAAATGTATAACCGCATGCCTCTCTCCGAATTGAACTTTTTTACCATTGTTTTGACTATTCAACAAAAAACCGGCGGTAATTTGGCCGAGGCTTTGGATAATCTTTCTATGGTATTGCGGGCAAGAAAAATGATGCGCGAGAAAATTCAAGCCATGTCATCAGAAGCCAAAGCATCATCAATGATTATTGGCTCTTTGCCACCGCTTGTGGGCGGCATCGTTTATCTTACCACGCCAGATTATATCATGCTGATGTTTACCGAAACCAACGGTCAGTTAATGCTAGCTGGCGGGGCATTTTGGATGGCGTGCGGTATTTTCGTGATGAGTAAAATGATCAATTTTAATATCTAATGATCGAGGTTGGGAAAGCATGGAGTTTTCAATAAAAACACTGGTTGATCCGGAATTTTTGGTAACAGTTTTTGCGGCAGTTATTGCTTTTGCCACGGTGGTAACTTTGATTGGGCCATTATTCAGCGGTAATAAATTTGCCGGGCGACTGAAGTCTGTGGCCACCAGGCGCGAGCAATTAAGAAAACAATCCCGTGCAGCTATTGCTGGAAAAGGAAATTTACGCGGCGAGTCAAAAGGTTTCATGACCGACGTGGTTGGTAAGCTTAATTTGACCACTTTGCTCGAAGACACCGAATTGCAAAAAAGCTTGTTACAGGCCGGCTTACGTGGCCAAAGGCCAATTATGACCTTTTATTTCTTTCGGTTGGTTGCGCCGATTGCTCTTTTCATTTTCAGCCTTTTATATTTGTTTTTCTTTAATGATTTCGGCAAATCGCCAATGATGCGTTTTGCAATGGCCTTTGGGATGTTGGTTGTTGGTTATTATGCTCCGGGCATTTATATCAATAATATTGCTGCTAAACGACGCGAATCCATTATGAAAGCCTTTCCTGACGCGCTTGATTTATTACTTATTTGTGTCGAATCTGGCATGTCGATAGAAGCTGCCTTTGGTAAGGTTGCTGCCGAGGTTGGCAGTAGCTCGATCGAACTGGCCGAAGAAATGTCACTTACCACTGCCGAGCTTTCTTATTTACAAGAACGCCGTCAAGCTTATGAAAATTTGGCCATTCGTACCAATCACCCGGGCGTAAGAGCAGTGGCGACCTCGCTGATTCAAGCCGAGAAATACGGAACCCCTTTAGGCACATCTTTGCGGGTAATGGCCAAGGAAAACCGTGAAATGCGCATGTCGCAAGCAGAAAAAAAGGCGGCATCATTGCCAGCTAAACTAACCGTACCAATGATTATATTCTTCCTGCCAGTTTTGTTTGTGGTAGTTTTAGGGCCGGCGATTATCAAATTCCAGCAACTAAACGGTTAAGCTTTTACTGTCGGCGGTAAAGTATGCTGTAAACGAAAGTTAACTAGCAATACGAACCTTGTAGGTGGTGCTAGGGGATGTGCAAATGATCGACCATTGTTGGTGTTGCAAGGATGGGCACCTGCTTGGTAATCGTCACCATAGACACCCTCACCCCTCCCTCTCCCAGACGGGAGAGGGAGTCCTGTTGGTGGTATTTGACCGCTAGACAAAAGAAGAGTGAACAAGACCATTGTTTGCACTACTGCATACCCCAATTCGCAATCATTGCCAAAGACTGGCCATAACTTAAGGGTTAATTGGCAAAGAATTAGCAATCATTCACCCTTACCGACACTTGAGCAGCGGGTATAAGTTTCAAGAATACTCGCAATCTCCCCACCTGCTATAATGGTGTTGCAAATGGCTATACCACGCCCACTTGTGGCTCTTTGACATGGTGAGTGCTTAAATAAACTCAACAAAACATGGGTTTCGCTAATAAAGGCTATGGGTAGTTGCGCCAACAATAATTATTTCCTGTCGTGTCTCTTTAACATTTATCCCGTGAGGAAAACGTTCAAAAGTACCAACGGTTTTCTATTTAACCCAGAATTTGGCTAATCGTCGCTCATTTTTAAGGCCGCAATAAACGCGCTTTGTGGTATTTCAACTTTACCGAATTGGCGCATTTTCTTCTTGCCGGCTTTTTGCTTATCAAGCAGTTTTCGTTTTCTGGTGGCATCGCCGCCATAACATTTAGCGGTAACGTCTTTGCGCATGGCAGAGATGGTTTCACGGGCAATGACCCGTCCACCAATGGCTGCCTGAATCGGAATTTTGAACATGTGGCGCGGGATCAGATCTTTAAGCTTCTCGCACAATATCCGTCCCCGGCTTTCTGCTTGTCCACGGTGTACCATCATCGACAAGGCATCAACCGGCTCCGCATTTACCAATACGCTCATCTTGACCAGATCGCCTTCACGATAGTCCTCGATAGTATAATCAAAACTGGCATAACCTTTGGAGATAGACTTCAAACGATCATAAAAATCAAACACCACTTCGTTAAGTGGCAGATCATAAACGATCATCGCCCGTGATCCGGCATAGGACATGTCTTGTTGAATGCCACGGCGGTCTTGGCATAGCTTTAAGATCGGCCCGATATATTCATCAGGGGTCAAGATAGTAGCTCGTATCCACGGCTCGGCAATGCTCTCGATTTTCACCGGATCAGGCATGTCGGCTGGGTTGTGCAATTTAACCATCGAACCGTCGTTTAAGGTCATCTCATAGACTACAGATGGTGCAGTGGCGATCAGTTCAAGGTCAAATTCACGGGATAACCGTTCTTGAATAATCTCAAGATGCAAAAGACCTAAAAATCCGCAACGAAAACCAAAACCAAGTGCGGCGCTGGTTTCCATTTCATAGGAAAAAGAAGCATCATTAAGGCGCAACTTACCAACGGCAGCACGCAAATCCTCAAAGTCGGCAGCATCAACCGGAAACATTCCGCAAAACACCACGGGCTGCACTGGGCGAAAGCCCGGCAATGCGGTTGTCGTCGGCCGCTTTTCCTCAGTGATAGTCTCGCCAACTGCGGCATCAGCAACTTCTTTGATCGAGGCTGTTAAAAAACCGATCTCGCCGGGGCCAAGGCTAGCTACTGTTTCAATTTTCGGGCGAAAAACCCCAACCCGATCAATTACATACGAAGCATTGGTCGACATCATGCGAATGCGCATGCCTTTTTTGGCAGTGCCGTCTAAAACTCTAAATAATACGATTACCCCGAGATATGCGTCATACCAAGCATCAACAAGAAGTGCTTTTAATGGCGCATCGGCCTTGCCCACCGTCGGAGCTGGCAATTGATCAACAATTGCTTCAAGAATATCTTCAATGCCGATACCGGATTTGGCCGAAGCCTCGATCGCGCCGCTGGCATCAATGCCGATCACGTCTTCGATCTGTTGAGCCACCCGCTCTGGTTCTGCTGCTGGTAGGTCGATCTTGTTAAGTACAGTTACAATTTCATGATCATGGTCAATGGCTTGATATACATTGGCCAAGGTTTGTGCCTCTACGCCTTGGCTGGCATCAACCACCAGTATCGAACCTTCACAGGCGGCGAGTGAACGGGACACTTCATAGGCAAAGTCCACATGACCCGGCGTATCCATAAGGTTCAAGATATATTCTTTGCCATCTTTGGCCGTATAGTCCAATCGCACGGTTTGGGCTTTGATGGTGATACCGCGCTCGCGCTCGATATCCATATTGTCCAGAACTTGTTCGGTCATTTCACGACTGCTCAATCCACCAGTAAACTGGATCAAACGATCTGCCAAAGTGGACTTGCCATGATCAATGTGGGCAATGATCGAGAAGTTGCGGATATGTGTAGGGTCAATGGTCATGGCGGGCAGATAGCACTCAATTTAAGCGGCAACAAGTAGAACCGAAAGGTTTTGTGTAAATGACGCTTATTCATTGATCATTAGGTATTTGCACAGACAATCGTACCCAGTTAAAAATCGAATTATTTTAGGTAATTGCCATGCTATTACGATACAAAAACTTCGCTGTTTTCGCAGTGCTCTTCTTATTCATATTATTAGGTTGCGCTAGTAATGAAGCGCAAACTAATTCAGTGGCGCAGGCGCCAAACACTCAAAAATCAAGTTTTGACCGCAAGGAAGTTTCTTCGGCAATGTCGGATTATTTTGGTGTCACAGCAGAAGCAACTGGTTCGGTGGTCGAGCGCATTTTCAAGGATTTGGGGCAGCCAGTTGGCTATATTTACGGCTCCGAGGGTTCGGTTGCTGTTGGTATTGGCCTGCGTTATGGCAAAGGAACTTTGCAAATGGCCAATGGTGATCAAAAGCGGGTTTTTTGGCGCGGGCCTTCGGTTGGTTGGGACGTTGGCGGTAATGGCTCGAAGGTCTTTACCTTGGTTTATAATATGCAAAATATTGATCAAATTTACCAACGCTTTCCGGGTGTTGAGGGAACTGCCTATCTGGTGGCCGGAATGGGAGTTAATTACCAACGATCCGATACCATTACACTGGCACCAATTCGTACCGGTGTCGGGCTTCGCCTTGGAGCAAATATTGGTTATCTGGCTTATTCAAAAAAACGCCGGTTTATTCCGCTTTAATTTTGGCGTGATTTGGATCTTAATGTTCTCTCAAATTACCCAGTAAACGAGTTAGCATCTTTGTCTGATGATCTTGGCTACCATAAAAAATGGTCAGAATGCGAACAAGTTTCTTATCTTCAAGAATATCAAACCAGTAAATAGCACGATCAATTGTGACATGACGTAAACCCGGTAATAGGTCATCATGCAGTGTGCCTCGAAAGGGGTGTTTTGCGAGTTTTATCGCATTTACGTGAATGGCTTGCGTTTTCTTTTCTGCTTGTTGCAAAGCCGTCTCAATATCTTCGTGAAACATTAAGTAACTTTCAAACAGGAAATCAAAGATCAATTCAAATTCAAGTTCGTCATCAACGGAAAAGACGACCTTATAGGCGTTTGTCACGGGGTTTGTTTTTTGGCTTTTTGAGCCGCCATTTTTTTGATATTCCGCCCCATATCAGAACTAGATATAAACGATTCACTTTGCCGTTGCGCCAGCAAAACCCGTAAAGCTTCTGTTTCTAAATTCTTCGCCTCTGTCTTGTCTTGCAACAAATCAAGACCGCGCTGCACAACCGAGCTAAGCGAAGAAAACCGCCCCTCTTGCACCAAAGAGCGGGCAAAGGCTTCTTGTTGGTCAGTAAGGGATATAGATGTTTTAATGGTCATTTTTTTGCTCCAAGCGAGCATATAGTATGACTAAGTAGCACCAAAAGTCAAGTTTTGGAATGACTAGGATAATTTGCAACTCAAATGGCACCTCCAATCGATACAATAATTGGTTGAGGTAATTTATGCTATTTTCAGAAACATTAAACGCCTAGAACTTTATTCTTGCTGTTGTAAAGAAAAGTCACTTTTGAAATTCTCGGTTATGTAATTTGCAACTATTGTGTTTTCCTTAAAGTATAGAGCGGCGGTCTGCTTTTCTGCTTCTGTTCCAAATGCCTCTAGTCCTAAATTATAAGCTATTTCTATTCTCTCATCCCCTGTTTTGGTAGCCATTTTCAAGTATTTCAAGATACTTCGGTTATCATTGGGCTTACGAATGCGAATAAGGCGAGCAAGGTTATAAGCACCCAAAAAATCTCCTCTTTTAATTGCGCTTTCAAAGTACATCTGCGCTATATCTAAATCCTTGATGCCCTCTTGCTCCATATAGAGTTTACCTAGTTCATTGGCGGCATATACACTTTTCGCATTATGAGCTTTTAATAACATTACAAACCCACGATTAAATCCGGTCTTGTCTTTACTGAAATCCAAGGGGGAATTATCAAATGAGCTGTCTAATTGTAGTACTATTTTTTCCGCCATTTCTTCAATTGACATACCTTTAGTTAAGCCAAAGTCTATTCCCTCAACTTCAATGGTTTCAGTACTTGCATCTGATAAGATATCAACAGCAACCCAAAATAGAGCCTCCGCATATTCAGGGCATTGCTCATCCTTGCTACACTGAACGAGACGGTCTGGCTGTCCCTCTCCGCCAAGCTCTTCTGCTTCTTTTATTCCATAAGGGTCATTTGCGTAGGAGTCGGAGTTTGTAGCCTCACATGAAGAAAATAAAAGCCCTACTAGAAGAGCCAAGCACGCTACTGTGTATCGGTTTGATAAGGTCATAAGGATTTGTACTATAGGCGATATTGAAGCGCAATATATTCAGTTTATCAACTACCCCAAAGGAACAATCGTTAATTCCGGCCACAGGGCTTTCATGCGTTTGGTTTTTTTGGCGTAAGAGGCGACGGAAATTTGTGTGCCATCGCCTCTGGGGCGCACCACGAAAGCAAACACATCATCAAAACCAAACGGTGCGTGTAGGGCAAACTCGCCATTGGCAACAGGCTCTATCGCCACTGCATTACACGGCGACATATAGCGTGATAATGCTTCGGCGGCATTGGGCAGCGGTGCGTAATCAAGTCCAAAATGATCTTTGAACCAAAGATGCACCCTTGCTTGATTGCGAACTTCAATATCTGCATCCAAATCGGCAAAGGCCTTGGCGCAGGCTTTAATTATTACGTCTTCGGCTTCATAAGACAAATCGCTGTCGTCATAATATGCCAGATCATAATCCAAAATACCCCGTGCCGGATCATGACCTAACAAGCCATTCCAGATGCTTTGATACAGGCAACCGGAAACCAACATTCCTTGCGGTAATGGTAGTTCGGGAATGCGACGCAAAATCTCGGCGTTTAGCGGATTGGACAGCACCAATTGTTTGAACATTGCTTCTTGTTCGGCTCTGGGCGCGTTGGCAAATCGAAGATGATCCATCACGCTCAAGCTCGTAAAACTCCACCGGTAGCATTTTGCACTTTAGCGATTATTTTCTGTGAAACCGCTTCAATTTCCGCTTCGCTTAAAGTTTGTTCAACCGGTTGTAAACTTACTTCGATAGCCAGCGATTTATGTCCGTCCTCAATACCTTTGCCAGCATAGACATCAAAAACATTTACCGTACTTATCAGTTTCTTGTCCGCGGATTTAGCTGCACGAACCAAACTGTCTGCTGATATATCATCGGCAACAATAAATGCAAAGTCACGAGTTACAGCCTGTAATTTGTGGCTGGTTAAAGCTGTTCTGCCAATTTTTACCGACCGTGGTTTTGGAATATTATCCGGACATATTTCAAAGCCAAATACCGGCCCATCAACGCCAAGAGTTTTTAAGACGCTTGGGTGCAATTCGCCAAATTCCGCCAGCGTATTTTTTGGCCCCAATCGCAAAGCGCCGGAACGTCCCGGATGCCAATAGGAGTTGGTGTTGGTAGCAGTTTGCAAATTTGCGACCTTAACTCCGGCAGCGGTTAATGCGTGTAAGGCTGCGGCTTTTGCGTCAAATAAACCAGCCTGCTTGGAGCCTTGCCAATGACGTGACGTATCAGGGGTGATAATGCCGGCGGCGCACAAGGCTTGATCTTCTGGCGCATCACCTCGATATACCGGGCCGACCTCAAATAATGACAACTCTCTTTGCCCGCGATCTGCATTGCGCTGAGCCGCCAGCAATAAGTGTATCAAAATCGAAGGGCGCATGCAATCCAGCTCGGAGCTTATTGGATTTGCCAATACTAGTTCATCAGAACCCCCGCCAAAGGCTTTCGCGTGGGTGCGCGAGCAAAATGACCAAGTAATACACTCGTTAAAACCGATACTGGCCAATGCGTAACGTAATAATTTGGCTTTGGTTTGTGCCAAAGGTGGTTTGTTGGGTAGCATACCCGGCTGGCGAACCAATGACACCATCGGCAATTTGTCAAAGCCATAGATGCGGACAATTTCCTCGACTAGATCAGCTGATCCAGTAACATCGCGCCGCCAAGTTGGAACAGTAATTGGTGTTTTGCCATTTCTCACCGATCCACATGCAAATCCCAATTTTTGCAAAATATCAGTGATTTGTTGTGGCCCAAGATCAAGTCCGGTCAGACGTTTTACCTGTGATATTTCAAAATCAATACTTGCAGGAGGTTTTGGAATTTCTCCGGCCAATGAAACTTCCGATGCTTCACCGCCACACCAATCCATTACAAGTTTTGTCGCCAGTTCAATGCCGTCCAGCACAAAACCGCTATCAACACCGCGCTCAAAACGATATCTAGCGTCCGAAGTAATGCCAGTATCCCGTCCGGTTTGCATGGTGGTTTGTGGATCAAACAAGGCGCATTCAATGAACACGTCCTTGGTATTTTCATCAACTGCGGTGCTATTGCCACCCATCACTCCGCCAAGGCCAATCGCGCCATTGTCGTCGGCGATCACGCACATGTCAGAGCCAATATCGTAAGTTTTGTCGTCCAACGCCGCTAATTTTTCGTCGCCAGTTCCAAGCCGCGCCCGGATCGATCCGGAAAGCTTATTCATGTCATAAACATGCAACGGACGATCACAATCATAGGACATTAAATTGGTCATATCGACCAATGCGCTAATTGGCCGTAGGCCAATAGCCCGCAAACGGTTTTGCACCCAATCAGGCGATGCGCCGTTGCTCAGTCCGCGAATGACCCGTCCAGCAAATGCCGGACAAGCAGTGCTATCTTCGATAATAATTTCTTGCGGGCAGGGGAATTGCCCCTTTATTGGCTGGACATCAGTTGCAACAAATTCTCCAAGGCCAGCAGCAGCAAGATCACGAGCGATAGAGTTTACGCCTAACCAGTCAGGGCGATTTGGCGTTACTTCAAAATCAATAACCGGATCGTTTAGATCCATAACGTCGGAGACTAATTGCCCGACCTTTAAGTTCTCGCCGGATAGCTCTAATATCCCGTCATGATCCTCGCCAAGCTCTAACTCTTTGGCTGAACACATCATGCCAAAGCTCTCGACACCTCTGATTTTGGCGGCCTTTAGGGTTACATCAATACCTGGTACATAAGCGCCAACCGGAGCAAAAGCGATCCAGATACCGGTTCTGGCATTTGGTGCGCCGCAAACTATTTGCTTTTGACCTTCAAAAGTCTCTACTTGGCAAACCCGCAAACGATCAGCATCGGGGTGTTGCTCGGCAGACAGCACTTTACCAACTGTAAATGCTTTTAGTTTTTCTGCTGGATTTATTACCTCTTCGACCTCAAGGCCGGCCATGGTCATTGCCTCGACCACTTCGTCCAAACTTGCTTCGGTTTTAAGGTGTTCTTTCAGCCAGGATAATGTGAATTTCATGATGACAACCCCGTTGCCAAATTAGGCTGGTTTATAGGTGAAAATCCATAATGCTGTAACCAGTTTTGATCACAAGCAAAGAAGTCCCGTAAATCCGGTATGCCGTATTTGAGCATAGCCAGACGATCAATACCGACCCCAAAGGCAAAACCTTGATAAACATCTGGATCAATACCGACCGAGCTTAAAACATTGGGATGCACCATGCCGCAACCTAATATTTCCATCCATTTATCGCCTTGACCAATGCGGATTTCATTACCAACGCGCTCATAACCAATATCCATTTCTGCAGAAGGTTCAGTAAATGGGAAATGATGCGGACGAAAGCGGACTTTTATTTCACGCTCAAAAAACGCCGAGACAAAATCTTGCAAGCACCCTTTTAGGTGTCCCATATGAGTGGTTTTATCGATAACCAGCCCCTCGACCTGATGAAACATCGGCGTATGGGTTTGGTCACTATCACAACGATAGGTGCGCCCAGGGGCAATGATCCTAGTGTCGGCTAATTCCTTGCCGCTATCTTTGGCCATTTGTACCGCAGCCTGCAAGGTACGGATTTGCACTGGCGAAGTGTGAGTGCGTAATAATTTACGTGTGCCGTCGCGATCGGCATTAAAGAAAAACGTATCGTGCATGTCACGCGCCGGGTGTTTCGGCGGAAAGTTCAACGCAGTAAAATTATAAAAATCGGTCTCGATATCCGGGCCAGTGGCAATTTCAAACCCCATATCGGCAAATATAACCGCAGTTTCGGCAAACACTTGGCTTACCGGATGAATGCTTCCCTTGGGTGTCGGGGTAGCTGGCAAGCTAACATCAATAGTCTCCTTTGCCAGTTTTTGCTCAAGTAATTCTGCTTCTAATGCGGCGCGTCTTGCCAGCACTGCTTGGTTTAAATCATTCTTTAGGGCGTTTAATTTCGGACCGAATTCTTTTTTCTCGTCTGCAGTCATCGAGCCTAACTGGCCTATCAGTAATGCCACTTCGCCTTTTTTACGGAGCGCA
>JAKITZ010000265.1 GCA_021647805.1 Robiginitomaculum sp. | reverse complement strand
AACGGAAACCTGCTTAACTTTGCGAGCGGCAACGGTGGCTCAGGTCAAATCAAGATCAGTGGTAAATCCTTACAACTTAGCAATCAATCTGAGGTCACGAGTAAAACCAACAACGGTGATAGCCAAGGAGTAGATATTGTTATTAACGATAATCTTAACGCCAGCGGTAGCGTCAGTATCACCACTGAAACAACCGGTACTGGAAAAGGTGGAGACATTATCGCCGAAACAGGCACGATTTCATTAGCCGACAATAGCGAAGTAAAAACAACCGCCAGCGGCGCCGGCAATGCGGGTAATATTTCTCTTTGCGCCAATCACGGTTTAGCGATAGATTCAGTACTCATTAGCTCAGATGCCACTGCTTCAGCCGGCGGTAATATTGATCTCGCCTCCGATAATAATATGAATTTGACTAAAAGTAATATCCTTGCATCAGGGCAGTCCGGCGGAAATGTAGCAATAAGATCCTGTAGCGACAATAACCGACTCGCCGGTAAGGCTGGGGATAATAGCGGCACGCTGAACTACATCGTGCAAAACGACACCCGCATTCAAGCGCTATCGCAAACCGATGGCAATGTCACGATTGATGCCGAGCGTATTTTTCAATCGCTGAAAAGTTCCACCAGTGCGGCCGGTGAACTATTGGTTAATGCGAATAATGCTATCTCAAAGCCACCCGAGCAAGAAGAAGCAAAAACAACGGTATTAACGATTCCCGTCATCTTTAATCTGCCCAAGTTTGTAAACACACCTTGTGCCAATAAATCATTGAAACACGTCAGCAGCTTCGTAGCCAAAACAAGTACACCGCTAACTCGAACTCCGGGTGACTGGTATCCCAGTTTTATTGCGCCAGAAAAACCATCCGTAGGTAAACAAGCAAGCTTTGCGACAGCATTCAAACTCGCAAGCTTGGATAATTTATCAGTGGAGTGTTATCTATGAATACACGACACATCGTTTATCTAATCACTGCCAGTCTTATCGCAGGACTGTTATCACTGATTCAAGTCCATGCAGACACCAATATGGGTGCGATAGGAAGTCCAGGTATCGCAACCTCAGATAATGAAACACTACGTGCAGCGAAAAAAAAGAAAAAACCCATTACTGCAAAAAAAAGAACTACTGCGCAAAAAACAAAACCAATTAAATTGCGCCAAGTACTACCGCGCACAAACTTAAAAGAAATTGAATCCCTCGCTGCTTACCAAAGCGCTAGCATGTTTGTACATACCATCGAACTTAACGGCAATACGGTTTTCAATGCCGATGAATTACAAACATGGTTTATGCCTTACCAACAACGCAAAGTCAGTAGCGATGAGCTACGTTATTTGGCAGATGAGCTTACCCAACATTATATCGACCGCGGTTATTTGAACTCCGGGGTGATCATTCCTAACCAAGAAATCAAAAACGATATCGTTTACTTGCAAGCCATAGAAGGCCAATTGAGTAAAATAGAAATATTAGGTAATGAAAAAATTCGCACCGCTTATATCGAAGATCATATCCGGGTTAATTTGTCATCGCCGCTCAATGTTGTGCAATTGAAAGAAAATTTACAGTTGTTTGAACGTGACCCGCATATTCTACAGATCAATGCACAATTATTGCCCTCTCTGAATAGAGGCGAGAGCATTCTGCGGATAAAACTGAAAGAAAAAAGACCTTACTCTTTCGGTTTGCAAGCCAATAATTTCCGCACCCCAGCCATCGGCGAAGAGCAAATGCGGATTAACGGAACTTATCGCAATCTCACAGGACGCGGTGATCAAGTGAGCGTGGAAGCAGGTCTAACCCAAAGCGCCAACGAATTGTCCATCCGTTATGCGCTGCCCTTAAACGCGAATGGGGTAAACCTCAGCATACAACACGCCAGAACAACCGGATCGATTACCCTTGATGCAAGTGGTTCCGATGACCTCGTCATAACAAGCGATGCCATCCAAACAAGCATAGGATTAAACTACCCACTCATACGCAGACTCAAACAATCACTCAATGCGATAATACGTTTTGAAAGCAAGCAAAGCCAAAGTTATCTGAATGACATACCCATTTCATTTATCCTCGGAGAGCAAGATGGAAAAGCCCAGGCTTCTGTACTCTCTGCGGGCATTTCCTGGAATAGAAATTTTGGAAAACAAATTATCGCGATTTACGCCGCTTCAAAAATTGGATTAAATGTGCTGGATGCAACCATCAATGATAGCGGCGCAGATGGACGTTTTGTTGCATTGCAGGGACAAACACATTATTTACACTATCTGAGTTCAAGCCTAGGACAAATCAATGCTAAATTTAACTGGCAGTTTAGCCCTGACCAACTACTCGCCCTCGAAAAATTTTCCGGTGGTGGTGCCGCCAGTGTCCGTGGTTATCGAGAAAACCAGTTATTGGCCAATAATGGAATAAATACGTCGTTAGAGTGGCGTATACCGCTACCCTCTTTTCAGTACAAGGCTTATTTCAGAAAAACTGAAATATTTCCATTTATTGACCAAGCCTATATTAGTAA
>JAKITZ010000264.1 GCA_021647805.1 Robiginitomaculum sp. | reverse complement strand
TTTGACAACAAAAGTGGGGAATTTTTTGGTTTGCGCTCAAATTGCTTCGAAATGACCTGCGACGGCGCGGCGAATGGTCGCCCCAAATCTAAAATGGGTGCAGTCGCACCTAGTTAGTAAATACTTCTGTTTCGCCATCAAATATCAAAACCTCGTCATCCCGTGCTTGACACGGGATCCATCCTTGCACTTGCTGCGAAAGATGATGGTGGAAACTAGATCACCCGAATAAATCGTGTGATGACGGTTAATGTTGAAACCATCCCTACTCACCATGAGTCTAAAATATTTATCGTCGCAATCAACCCGTCGTTAATATGATTGCTTCATTATTTTACACTTAGTTATTTGTAAGAGCAGGATAAGTTGGTGGTAAACTCAATCGTATTATTAGTTTTTCCTTTATTGATGATAATTGCTGCTTGGCGAGATATTACATCAATGACTATTCCTAACTGGATTTCATTGGCACTGCTTGGCTTGTTTTTGGTGGTTTCCCCATTGATCGGGTTAAGTTGGGCTGAGTTTGGTGTGCATATAGCCGTTGGCTTAGCCGCACTTTTACTTACTATTACAATGTTCGCTTTGGGTTGGATCGGCGGCGGAGATGCCAAGCTTTTTGCGGCCGCAGCTTTATGGATGGGCTGGCCAGACGTTCTTGCTTACACAATAGTTAGTGCATTAGCTGGTGGGCTTTTGACAGTATTTTTGTTATATGCCCGTAAAACTCCAATGCCACCGGTACTTTATGCGCAAAAATGGTCGGCAACGCTGTTGAAAAAAGGCGGAGACGTACCCTATGGAGTGGCCTTGTGTGCTGGCGCATTATACATGTTTCCGAAATCAGCACTGTTTTTGTCGGTAGTTTCCTAACAAAATTGATAAAATCATAAATCCTTTGCCCGCGGGAGGGTTTTGTTAACCATGATTTTGCTAGTTTGAATCACTTGTAATGAAGCAACATTGCGTTGGGAGTGATTTTAGTGAGTATAGCAAAAATTGCAGTATTGTTAATTGCCGCGATTGCCGCGATTGCAGCGGCATTTCTGGTTCGGGGTATTTCATCTGGGCAAGAGGTAACAAGTTCGGTGACAATCGAGCCAACAATTATTTCCGAGCCAGTGGAATTGATACTGGTTGCCAGCTCCGACATCGAGGTTGGACAAAGAATATCCACGTCGCACCTTGAATGGACGGAATGGCCAAAAAAGGCGATGAACAAAAGCTATTTGACCCAAGAAGACAATCCAAAAGCAATAGAAGATTATGCCGGGGCGATCGCCAGAGTAAAATTGATGTCGAATGAGCCGGTAACAAGTCGCAAATTGATCAATTCGGGAAATGCCGGATTTATGGCGGCGGTTTTATCACCGGGAATGCGGGCGGTTTCTGTTGAAATTTCCGAAGAAACCGGAGCTGGTGGTTTTATCCTGCCAAATGACAAGGTGGATATAATATTGACCAGAGAGTTGGATATTATTGAAAACAACGTGGTTAAAACCGTTTTCACTAGCCAAACTGTATTTGAAAATGTTCGGGTGTTGGCTATTGATCAAACATATCGTGAGATTGATGATGAGCAAGTGGTGTTGGGTTCCACAGCAACGCTGGAATTAAATGGCCCTGATGCGGAATTACTGGCACGAGCTGATGCTTCGGGTGATCTTTCATTGGCGTTACGCAGTATTTCCGATGCTGGTATCAATGCGCAAGGCAGCTCTAGATCCACAGGCTTTAACAGCGCAGCGCAGTCACAAATCAAAGTTTATAAATATGGTGTAGCTTCACAGGTAGGTACTCAATGAATATCGCTTTGAAGAAAACATTAGCTTTAATTGGCGGCCTTTTTGTTGTTACCTGCTTGATGATGTCGCCGGTTGCACTGGCTAATGAAGCTAATTTGATGAAGGTCAAAATCAGTAGTGGTGGTGACGGCCCGGTTTCAAAAACCTTGGCGCTTTCTCTTAACAAAGCCGCAGTAATAGAGTTACCAGCAGATGCACGTGATGTATTGGTATCGAACCCTGAAATAGTTGACGCGGTGATCCGCACTCCAAGACGAGTTTATATTTTGGGGATACAGGTTGGACAGGCCAATGTGTTTTTCTTTAAGGCTGATGGAACACAATTACTTAATTTGGAAATTACCGTTGCCGAAGATGTACGTGGTCTTTCCGATACACTGGCAAGATTGTTACCGCAAAGCCGTATTCAAGTAGAAGCCTTACGTGAAAGTGTGATCCTGTCTGGTATGACACCCAATGCTGGTCAGGCTGCGCAAGCTATTAAAATTGCCAGAACATTTGTTGATGACCCGGAAAACGTCATTTCCATGTTAAGTATTACCGGAAAAGATCAGGTAATGTTAAAAGTGCGAATTGTAGAGATGCAACGTACTTTAACCAAGCAGTTAGGTATGGATCTTGCTGTGGCTGGCAGAATAGGCGAAGTATCGTTTAATCTAGTAAATCCGGCGCAATTTTCATTGGCCGGAAGGTTTCTAGCTGGCTCATCGCCGACAATAGGTTTGGGGTATACTAACCCGATTGCTGGAGCCGCCGGT
>JAKITZ010000263.1 GCA_021647805.1 Robiginitomaculum sp. | reverse complement strand
GTTCCGCCTGGTCCCCCTTAAAATCATAGGTTTTAAGATGTACAGCCAGAAGCATCGTCTGACGCTATGGAAAGTTGGTGTCTACTACGATAGATGAGTCTCTGGTGTCAATGCTTTGATTTGAATTTACAGCCTAGGGTAAAATGAAGGTGGGATAATGGATAAAAGTTATTGCAACTAATTCGCAAGTGCAGTATGAAAGGCTAAATAGGAGAAATTATGACCAAAGAGGCTAAACTAACCGGGCAAGGGTATAATCAAAATGCAGTGCTAAACTTTTTCCGCCAACCGCCATTTGTTGGCATTATTGCTTTTATGTCGGTATTAGTTGTTCAGCCGCTTGGTCATATTATCATGCTCGTCATGGAAAATGTACTAATACACGGTGAGGTTTGGTACTCGCAATTTTTCGATGGTTCGCCGGATATTCCCGCAGGATTTGAAAACTATGCTGGGATAAATAATATCATCTATTTACCTGCATTCATCATGGGAGTTGTTGGTATTTGGATCATCATGTGGGGCGTAAAGAAAGGTACTGAAGTGGCCGGTACATGGGCTGGCTTCATTGGTGCGTCGCTTTTATGGACGGGTTGGGTCGAGTTTTCTTTGCATTATCATGCCCGCTATTTTGCTATAAAATCGCTCTGCGATGACGGAACTTTTGCATTTGCTTGTGCAACAAAACCAGCCACCAAGCCAGAGTATTTCCTTATGCAGGGCTCGGTCGGGTTTCTTTTGGTAATTGTACTGTATTTCATGTTAAACAAGGAAACTCGTTGTAATATGTTTCGGTGGATGCACAGGTATATGCGTATAAAGGTCGGCAAACCATCTCGTGGCCTCGCTCGAAACTTTTCTAACAATGTTGCCATAGAAACCATCACAATTCTTTGGTTCTTTTACGTATTTTTGATGATTATTTATGATCCGACTTGGTTCGGAGAGACACACTGGTTGACCTATCTGAGCTTTGGTCTCATGTTGCTCTGGTCTGGATACTTAATCCAGCGTCTGTTGCGCTTCAAGCGAGCGACAACTGCGCTACGTTATGCCATACCAACCGCGATAATATTTTGGAATGCTGTGGAAATTGCAGGACGTTGGGGTTGGTTTGAAGAGTATTGGGGGTAATCCCGAACGTCACCCGATAGCCTCCATTCTTACCGTGATTGCTCTGGTCGCATTCGCAGTAATTAGTATCAAGACAGCCATAAATAAAACCAAACAAATTGATCAACATTAAAAACACGCTATGCGGTTTCCCAAAATAACAGAGTTTGTTAACTTGACCGCACGTTCGACAAAGACAAACATGCGTGCAGATGAAATAGGAGACTATTTTATTCGGAGTTTAAGACGGACGTTTCAAATAGAAATCCAAACCAGCACCGCTAAGACTTGTCATGACCTCTACCATTTCCCAGCCTTCCATACCCAGTCGGTTTAGGGTGTCTTCAATATTTGCATTTCTTGTTTCACGACTGGTGAACATCTCATATTTGACATGTTCGAGCTTATAACTCCATCGGTTTCGCATTTATTACTCCTGTTGTTCGGCTTTAATTGGTTTTGGCGGATGTTCTTTTAATCGTCCGGCTCTGCGCAAGGCATCGCGCAATACGTATTCTATTTGTCCGTTTACCGAGCGCAATTCATCATCAGACCAGCGTTGCATCGCCAATAATATGTCTGCATGAATTCGTAACGGGTACGATTTTCTTGGTTTGCGCTCGGTCATAATCGATTAGTAAATAGAGCCAGTATTGACCACAGGTTGGGTTGCGCGATCCGAACACAATACCACCAGTAAATTACTGACCATGGCGGCTCTTCGTTCATTATCCAGATCAACCACACCCTTTTCGCTTAAAGCATTTAATGCATGTTCAACCATGCCAACCGCACCTTCGACTATGCGTTGGCGCGCCGCAATGATCGCGCCGGCTTGTTGGCGTTGTAACATTGCTTGGGCGATTTCTGGTGAATAAGCCAAGTGTGAAACCCGTGATTCGATGACATTGATCCCGGCTTTGGTCAGGCGAGCTTGAATTTCCGAACGCATTTTTTCCGATATTTCCAGAGGGTGCGAACGCAAAGAAACATCGCCATCTTCTTGTGGGTCATAAGGATAGGTGCTGGCCATTGAACGAATGGCGGCTTCGGACTGTATCTGCACAAAGCTTTCATAAGCATCGACATTAAACACTGCCTCGGCACTGTCATTAACTTCCCAAACTACAATCGCCGCAATTTCAATTGGCGAGCCGTTTTGATCATTTACCTTTAATCGGCCACTTTCAAAGTTACGTACCCGAAGAGAGATTTTCTTCTTGGTAAAAAACGGATTGTTAAACCGCAAACCTTGATTACGATCTGTGCCGACATAACGTCCAAACAGGCTTAATACGGCTGACTGGTTCGGCTCGACTTTATACAATCCGATCAATAGGAAAACAACCACAGCCGGAACCGTAAATAACAGTACCAAAGCTGGAAATTTCATACCCATATTTATCAAGGTGACAAATCCAGCAACGCCGATCCCACCACCAATTAGTATTA
>JAKITZ010000262.1 GCA_021647805.1 Robiginitomaculum sp. | reverse complement strand
GAAAAACATAAAACCCTCTGGCAGTTGCGGTTGCGGTGCAGTTGGTTTTACCGCAACAGGTAAGCCAAAATTTGTTGGGCTTTGTCATTGTAGTGATTGCCGCAATTATACTGGCGCCGCATTTTCTACTTTCGTCGGTTTTTTAGACGAACAAGTTAAATGGCAAGGTGAAGCTCAAAATACATATGCAAGCTCCCCGGCGTAACCCGTGGATTTTGCGGCAAATGCGGAACACCAATATCTTATCAGGGACAAAACTGGGCTGGAGAAACACATTTATTCTTAGGAACATTCGATGAGCCTGAAAAACTACCCTTACAAAAACCAATAGGCCAAGTGTTTGAACACGAAAAACTATCATGGGTAAAAATATGACTAAGGCAAACCCGCGCGATCATTGGGCAACCCATGATGTACTTAACCAGCCGCCTTTGCCCGGCGACTTTTAGTTGTTTAACGATCCGGCAATGCAATCATCAATCGCTTCGGCTACGTCTCTTTTGTCGCAACATAGCGGATCATCAAATGGTATTACCACGCACCAAGAACACCTTGGCAAGTTTGGCAAATTGGCTGGTAGTGAGCAAAGCCGCGAATTGGGGCGCTTGGCCAATGAAAACCCGCCGATATTACGCGCTTTTGATGCCAGAGGGCGCAGATTGGACGAGATTGAATACCACCCGTCTTATCACCAATTGATGTCCTTGGGTCTAGACAATAAAGTGGCAAGCATTGCTTGGACAGCCAAGACCGCTGGTCATATTACCCACGCAGCATCGGGGCAGATGATGGCATGGGCTGATACCGGCGTTGGCTGCCCGATGACCATGACCTATGCCGTAGTTCCGGTATTGCAAAATGACGAGTGGGCGGCCAAGCACTGGTTACCCGGAGCAATTGCCGGCAAATATGATGCAGACTGCGTACCGGCAGATCAAAAATCCGGCCTGACTTTTGGCATGGCAATGACCGAAAAACAGGGTGGGTCTGATCTGCGAGCTAACACCACCAGAGCCAAAATCGGCGCCGATGGCGAGGCTGAACTAACCGGTCATAAATGGTTTTGCTCGGCACCAATGAGCGATGCATTTTTGACCTTGGCTTACGAAGATGCTGGCCTGTCATGCTTTTTGGTGCCAAAATGGAAACCTGATAACAGCCGCAATGCCATTGAGATTCAACGTCTCAAAGACAAGATGGGCGATCGCTCTAATGCCAGTAGCGAGATCGAATATCGCGGCGCTTGGGCAAAACGCATTGGCGAGCCGGGGCGTGGCATCGCCACCATCATCAACATGGCGCATCACACGAGATTTGATTGTGTGTCCGGTTCGGCTGCCGGCATGCGAAAAGCGGTGAAATTAGCAGTACATCACACATCATACCGAACCGCATTTCAGCGCAAATTGATCGACCAGCCATTAATGCAAAACACCTTGGCTGATCTGGCATTAGAGAGTGAGGCCGCCATGGCATTATCATTTGCCGTAGCCGCTAGTTTTGATGCAAGCCCGAACAGCCCCTATCAAGCAGCCCTTTCACGGGTGCTAACACCAATTGCCAAATATTGGGTTTGCAAACGACAGCCATCATTGGTCGCCGAAGCATTGGAATGTCTGGGCGGTGTTGGCTTTGTCGAAGAAACCGGACTGCCAAACCTGTTTCGTACATCACCGCTTAACAGCGTCTGGGAAGGATCGGGCAATGTGATTGCGCTCGACACCATGCGAGCGATGAGCGATGAAAAAGTCGCCGCAATATTTTCACAAGATATGAAGCGTATTGGCGATGAAATCCCGAACATAAGATCGCTTACCGATTGGCTGGTTGAAAACACAAATGTCGATCCACGCCTGTTTGCTGAACGCGCCGCCATTGCATTTGCTGCCGATGCCCTGCCCGCCGGATCGTTGCGCGAGGCATGGATTACATTACGCTTAACTTCACCAAGCCATATCTGGGGCGCTAATGCCAGCCAAGTGGATCGAGAAATATTGTTAAATCGAGTACAGGGTTGGTGAAGTGAATTCTTTAATAATTTGAACTTACCGAAGGCTAAACATTGCTTCCTAGTGTCCAATTGCTTTATAAAAAACCGAATTCAGCTGCCTGTTGAGATAATAAGTATGACTAAATAAGTAAAATCAGTAACTAATATCGCAATATAGCACCGTAATTATTACTTACACTTAATAAAACTCATCTTTTAACTCTAAAACCAAATCATTTATAAGTGATAAAAATTCATCAGTTTTATAAACTGGTTCACCAGGTTTATTACTTTCAAATAATTTATACTTTTTAATAATCATAGTTCTATATATTAAAATAAAGACTTGTTTATTTAATAAATAATCTATGAGTAGAAAATCAAGTATAAATAAGATAAAAAGAGATAATTCAAAGAGTAAGAATATAGAGTCTGCTATGTGTATGTATCTATACGAAAAGTCACATTCACCCATAACAACACACTTTACTGGTATGGGTCTTATGGAATGTGATGTTCTTTCAATTTCAAAAGCTGATTATATCCATGAATATGAAGTGAAAATTAGTAGAGCTGATTATA
>JAKITZ010000261.1 GCA_021647805.1 Robiginitomaculum sp. | reverse complement strand
TATGTTCCTGGATACTTCTCGGCGCAAATCGCCCTCTACGGTAAGATCAGCAACTTGTTTACGAATATCCTCGAGCTGGTCTTCACCTAGGTCTCTTATTTTAGTCGAAGTCTCTATGCCGCAGGACTTACATATTTGCTGCGAGCGTGTTAAACCAACACCATAAATTGCTGTTAACGCAATCACGGTATGTTTGTGTGTAGGTATGTTAATTCCAGCTATACGCGCCATGCGTTTTACTCCCAAACCTGCTTCGTGCCAATTAAAGGCGCGGATTCTACTACATTTATAGACTAGAAATCAATGACTAACCGATTATATATTACAACTTTACAAAAACGACAAACAGAAACACATCGTTTATGAACTATACAAACTTAGTTAGCCTTGACGTTGCTTGTGCTTCGCATCTTTGCATATCACCCGCACTACGCCCTTACGGCGCACGATTCGGCAATTGCGACACATTTTTTTTACAGATGTTCTAACTTTCATTTCACTCTCCAATTACTACGCCCTAGATACGGCAAGGCCTATCGAACCATGCCACCACCACGGCCATGAGACTTTAAATTCGCTTTTTTCATCAGCCCATCATATTGATGCGACATCATATGCGCTTGTACCTGGGCCATAAAATCCATTACCACCACCACGATAATCAACAGTGAAGTACCGCCGAAATAGAACGGTACGTTCCAGTACAATATTAAGAATTCCGGCAGCAAACAAACCGCCGTGATGTAAATCGCACCTACCAAAGTCAAGCGAGACATGATTGCATCAATGTATTTTGCAGTTTGATCGCCTGGCCGAACACCTGGGATAAAAGCGCCTGATTTTTTCAGATTATCAGCCGTGTCCTTTGGGTTGAACACCAATGCCGTGTAAAAAAAACAAAAGAATATAATCGCCAAGGCATAGAGCATCACATACAGAGGCTGGCCAGGCGCAATAGTTGACGACACATCCTTTAGCCATTCAAATCCTTCGCCCATACTGCCAAACCAACCCCCTAACGTGGCGGGAAACAAAATAATGCTGGATGCAAAAATTGGAGGTATGACACCAGCCATATTAACCTTCAAAGGTAAATGGCTCGACCCACCCGCATAAAGCTTATTGCCCTGCTGCCTTTTGGCGTAATTCACTGTTATTCGCCGCTGCCCTCGCTCGACGAATACAACAAAGGCCGTGACTGCCAACGCCCCGACAAACAAAATGATCACTGTAAACCACTGTAACTCGCCTGTTCTAGCCAATTCCATTGTGCCGGCGACTGCCGTTGGCAAGCCCGCGACTATCCCCGCGAATATAATGATCGAAATACCGTTTCCTATACCACGCTCGGTAATTTGCTCACCCAACCACATGAGAAATATCGTCCCGGTCACTAGCGTAACGACAGCTGTAATCATAAACAACGGACCCGGATCGATCACGACGGAAATATTCCCTATTCGCTGTTGTTGCAATGCAACAGCTATCCCGGTCCCTTGGAACGTCGCCAACACCAGCGTAAGTTGACGAGTATATTGAGTGATCTTGCGACGCCCCGATTCTCCCTCTTTCTTGATTTGCTCTAACTTCGGCACCACCGAGGACAATAATTGCATGATAATGGAAGCAGAAATATAAGGCATTATCCCTAGCGCAAATACTGACAAGCGCCCCAAAGCGCCACCAGAAAACATATTGAACATATCAAGGATCGTGCCCTTAGTCTGCTCAAACAGCAACGCCAAGGCGGCGGGGTCAATGCCCGGAACCGGTATATGCGCGCCAATGCGAAAAACCACCAACGCACCCAAAACGAAAAGTAAGCGCTGCCTCAACTCAGACAACTTGCCACTTGCCATGCTACCCGCGATTGATGATTTTGCCACTTAGATTTCTACCTTTCCGCCTGCGGCTTCAATGGCTGACTTCGCCCCTGGAGTAACACCCAAACCTTGGACATTCACTGCCTTGTCTATTTCGCCAGATAATATAACTTTAGCTTCCCTGATGTAATCCGGGATTACACCACATTGTTTCAAACCGGCTAAATCGACAATTTTTGTTTGCACTTTCGCTAATTCATGGAGACGAATCTCTGCTTTAAATTGTTTAGTTCGTGACGAGAAGCCTACCTTTGGAAGCCGACGCTGCAACGGCATCTGCCCACCTTCAAACCCAACCTGAACGCCTCCGCCAGTGCGCGATTTTTGACCTTTATGACCTCTTCCGCAAGTCTTTCCAAATCCAGAACCAATCCCTCTGCCAACACGCTTTCGAGAACTGCGCGAACCTTCGCCAGGTCTTAATGTATTCAATCTCATGATGATCAATCCTCTACTTGAAGCAAGTAATACGCTTTATTTATCATGCCACGGTTTTCTGGCGTATCGATAACTTCAACTGTGTGATGCATTCGTCGTATTCCCAACCCGGCAACACAAGCCTTGTGGCTTTTTAGACGACCATTGGTACTGCGTATCAGTGTAACTTTTAGTTTACGATCACTCATTTCTAATCCAATATATCTTCAACGGTCTTACCGCGCTTGGAAGCCACTGCCTTGGGTGAGTTCATCTCAGCCAAGCC